>CAWVTM010000007.1:0-35131 GCA_963933305.1 uncultured bacterium | reverse complement strand
TACAGCTAAAGATTTTAATTCGAAAAGCCAATTTCGTTTGTAAATTTTTTTCATACGCTTAAGATTGATTGATTTATTACGTTCTTAATTATTTAAGTAGCTCAAATTTATACAAAAAAATGACAATTCAATAAAAATGAGTAAAAAATGACAAGGAGAACTCAGCTTTTTTACAAGTCGTTATATCTGCTGATTTGTTCGATTGTATTCAGATAGTAGTCTCTCTATAGACGATTTTTTCCATGACTGGGTTACGATTACTTCATCAAACGAGATCAATGGCAATATTTTTTCTAAATACCTTTCACTTTTTTTTATGCCTATTATAAGTATATCTACATCCAATGGTTTATGAATGTACTCCGTCACATTATCTAAGACTAGAATACTCTTATCCTGCCATATAATCACTCCATTGCCTAAGAAATGAACATCGCCAAACGCTTGCTTAGACTTAGACAAGCTTAAGGGAACTAACGCATAATCTGCACTCAATCGTTCGTTTATTATAAATGGCTCTATGACAAAGTCTCTCTTCTTATTATTCCTATACAAGTCTTCCGTAGCCAATAATGTGAGCTGATTATCCTGCTTGAACCCTAAGAGTATTTCATTGGCCACCTGAAAACTAATAAATTCAGATGGCTCTAGACTGTTCTCATATTGACTATCTAGAAATAGAAACAGAGCTACACTAGCGACAGCTAATGTAAACCCATACTTCCATCGATAAACCAAGGCAAGCGTAATAGAAAGTAAAAGTGTATAAATACTAATCATCTGACCGAAAGTGATATGAACGCCTTCAAAAAAAGCATAGGGTATCTCTTGTATGTACGATACTACTGCAGCAATAAAATCTATATAAGAAGAAATTACATACGCCAACCAAGACGCGAGTGTATCTGACCAAAAAGCAACTGACACAAATAAAATACCGAAATACAAAATCACCGTAATACAAGGAATGACGATAAGATTGGATATCATAAAAAAATTAGGATATTGATGAAAATAGTAGAGCCCCAATGGAAAAGTTGCTAACTGAGCTGCAAAACTAACTGCCAGTAATGAGACTATTTTATCTCCAAATAGAGTAGACTGTGGCCACCAGCCTCTAAAAAAATCCTTATAGTAGACTATACCTAATACTGCCAAAAATGAAAACTGAAAGCCCACATTATATATATTGTGTGGATCAATCACTAAAAGCACAAAACAAGCAAACGATAATGTATTATAGATATTAGAGTTCCTGTTAAACGCTTTTGCTATAATCACTAGTCCAAACATAGTAGACGCTCTAGAGACTGAGGGTGCAAAACCAGTAAGCAAACTATATAAAAATAACACAAGGAGGAGTACAGCAGATTTTATAATAAGCACCTTCCCTCTGCTTCTATTTATCATCAGGAGACCACTTATTAGTATATATATGATACCCACGTGCAGTCCTGACACTGCAAGCACGTGTATAGTACCTGTCTTAGAAAAAGCATCTAACCACTCTGCATCTAAGTCCTCCTTGTAACCGAAAACTATAGCTTGAGCTACACCTTTAGTTGCTTTGTTTTTAAAATGCTTGTCAAAAGCCCCTTTGAGTGCAGCCTGCCAAGCATAGCCTAATGCGTACAAGTAATTTTTTTTACTATCCCCGGTATCCCACCAACTGCCTGATTTTAAAAAGCCGTTGTGATAAATTCCTTTATGTCCGTAGTACTTATTAAAGTCGAACTGATGCCTGTTCACGGGGCCTTCTGTCCTTCTCAGCATATTACGAAATACTATAATATCTCCATAAGACAGTAATGCCGCTATACTGTCTTTTGCAAAATAGACTTGTACTTTCCCGTTGGACGTTTTCCAACCAGTACTATCCTTCACTTTTAAAACCTCTAATTCACATCCATACGATTTTTCTTTTTCCGCTGGTGCGCCACTTAGACGTGCCAAGATATAATCTCCACCGTCATTTTCGAAAAAATGATTTTCATACAAGAACGGATTATGAACTTTCATGCTAGCTAAACCTAGACTCCAAAAGGTAAGCAGCACAAGAAGTGAGCTAGCTAGATGAAAACGAAGATTAATTTTCTTTATAAGAAAGAAATGCGCGGCTACTGATATACTAAGTAACCCTGCTACCACAACGAGTATAACCCGTAATGATACAGACACGTAATCGGAAGATACTATGCCAAGTATAAATGGAATTAAAAATTTTAATAATGGTATGTGACGCCAGACATACACGATGCATTATGCATACTTTCTGTACATCAAAGACTTAAGCTCGTCCTTAAGTTCTTCATTGTCCCATTGATACTTAATCTTATACTCAAGGTACAATGCAAACGCAGCGTCTCGACCTCCTGCGGCATCTAGACTAGACATAAACTGCTTATACTCTTTATTATCTCCTTCGAAGAAGGCACTCTGAAACTCAAACCGCTTAGCCACAGTCATACCCTTAGCTATACTTTCTATAGGCTTACTACTAAATTTTTCAAAAAGGGAAAGCATCTCGTCTTCTCGTTTCACACCTTTTGGTTTGGTAGCACTGTCAGACTTTTTCTCTTCTTTATCTTCAGTAATCCGCTCGATCACCTCGACACTTTCATCTTTAGGGTTTTCCTTTACTAAATCAATGACTGGCTCTTCACTCAGTATTTGTGGAGTTTTGGCAGGTTCAAGCATATTATCCACCACAGGTGCAGCTATCTTACTTTTTATTTTCCCTTGTAAGGCTAGCATATTTACTTCGTCATATAAATCTATACACTGCTTACGAAGTACGTCTATATCTAATTGAGATAACTTCTCGGAATGCAGGCTAAGTCTACTATTATTTATGCTCAATAAGCCCAATAACTCATCTATGCGATTATGAATACTATCTCTGCTCATATTAATGGTACGAATAAAACCAATTAATATTACATTCGACGTCCCTTATCAACACCGTATGTTTATAGAACCTAAAAATAATAAAGGCTGGATAGAAGTAGTATGCGGATCTATGTTTTCTGGCAAAACTGAAGAACTCATACGTAGGGTGAAACGAGCTAAAATAGCTAATCTTAAAATACGCATCTTTAAACCAAAGATGGAGACAAGATACGATAAGGTAAAAGTGGTCTCTCATGATGACAATTATCTGGACTCTTTTCCTGTAGATAATGCAGAAGAGATACTACGCTGGATAGATGACATAGAAGTGATAGGTATAGATGAAGCTCAATTCTTCGACCAAGGGCTTCCTGCTGTAGTAGATAAATTAGCCAATATGGGTAAAAGGGTCATCATAGCAGGATTAGACATGGATTACTTAGGAAAACCATTTGGCGTAATGCCAGATCTCATAGCCATGGCTGAGTACGTCACTAAAGTACATGCGATCTGTATGCACTGTGGAGACGTAGCTCAATACTCCTATAGGTTTACTAAATCTGGCGGACAAGTCCAACTGGGGGAGAGAGATAAATACGAACCGAGATGCAGAACGTGCTTTACTAAAGGAATGGCATCACAGCAAGCGGGTAAACGTAGATAAGATCTCCAAAAAACCGATAGCGGTCGTGCTGCTGAAAATATGATGAGAACAACGTAATTACTAATAGTGTGATTTGCATTGCTATAAACAGTAGAAAATACAAGAATTCTAATTGGCCATAAATAAACTCATAGGCACCCAATACCAAACTGAGTAAAAGACAAACATATATAATTCCTTTAAGCGTGAGGTCACTGTATATGCTGGCTATAGAGAGAGTCTTGGACCTTTGGTCCGCTTCCTTATCAAAATAAGAAAACAACATAATATTAGCTAAGTTTAAAGATAGAAATATGCAAAAAGGAAGACTACTCCAATGACCGTTTATTTTGACCTCACCTACCAAAGCTGAACTAGCAATACCCAAGCTCACGACTAATGCTATAAACACCTCTTTTAAAAACAGTAGTTTCTTAACTCTTTTGGGTACAAGATAATTGATACCAAAGTGGACAATAGTAAGGAAGAGCAATAAGCCAATAAACGAATAGTACTGTGATGGAACTCTAAAACTCAGTATAATTAAGGCCAAAGCCACGACAACCAAAAGTCTAGTGATATAAAACCTATGATCAAAGTGCTTTTTATGTCTTACAGTAGTTGTATTACCTTGTAGTACTAATCCGTCTAAAAGATGATCTAGAGTATAAATAAACCATACGCCTAATGCAAGACCTACCGCAATTGTAGGATTATATGAAGTGCCGTATAGCTTACAAAAAAAAATATGTGACGCATATGAACCAAGTGCTACCCATATGCTGTATGTATTTACGAATTGAAAAAAACGATTTGAAAAGAATATTCGTTTCATCTAAACGAACAAAACAACTAGTCTACTGCTAACACTTGCTTTACTTCAGGAAGCATATTTTTAATAGCTTCTTCTAATCCTGCTTTCATCGTCAGGTGACTAATGTCACAAGTACTGCAGGCTCCAAGAAGTTTTAGCTTCACTATATTGTCTTCGTAAGAAATGAGAGCTACATCACCACCATCCTTTCTTAAAAACGGTCTCATACTTTCTAAAGCTTCCTCAATAGTTATTTCTTGTGTTGACATTTTACTTTTTCAAATTTACCTCTTTTTATCTACTGGCAGCCAGAACTGACAATTTTTGTACTATTTTTCCGACTATAGGCAGATATTCACTATGCAGACTTTCAAAAGACTTATTTTCTTTCACCTGAATCTGACCAAGTAAGTCTAAATCACACTCCTCACTTAACATCTGTCCACCATCTTTTCCAAATAGGTAGTATTTTTTACCATCATCTTCTGGTTCAAAATAACTCATATTTTCTACTACCCCTAGTATATTCTGTTTCAGATGAGGATTAGTAAACATGTCTATTGCTTTGCGAGTATCAGCCACGGCTACATCTTCTGGAGTAGTTACTATTACCACTCCACTAAGAGGTATGTGCTGTATGATACTCAGGTGAGCATCTCCTGTACCAGGTGGTAAGTCTACAAATAAATAGTCAAGCTCTCCCCATTTTACATCACTGCAAAACTGAGTAATAGCCTTGCTTAGCATGGGGCCTCTCCATACTAAGGCCTGCTTACTCTCTACGAGATACCCTATACTCATAGTCTTCAATCCATGTTTTTCTATAGGTAACATAAGATCGCCCTCCATAGCAGGCTTTTCACCTATCGTCCCCAGCAGTGTAGGTATAGATGGGCCATGTATGTCCGCGTCTAAGACACCTACTTTAGCTCCGGCCTCCTGAAGAGTCCTTGCTAAGTATAGTGCTACCGTACTCTTGCCTACCCCACCTTTACCTGAAGCTACGGCTATTATATTCTTGATACCCGAAAGTACCGTATTATCTTCTCTACTTCGCTGTACATTAGACGTGATATTCATGGCTATCTCTGCATCTTTATCCACCATAGTATGTATGGCCGTCTTACACGCATTTGCTATACTATCCTTCATAGGACAAGCTGGCGTAGTAAGCACTAGATCAAAAGCTAATCGCTTATCCTCTATTACTATATTTTGTATCATGTTCAGCGTGACCAAGTCCTTATTCAAGTCAGGATCATCTACGTAGCTTAGTGCTTTTAATACTTCTTCTTTTGTCATTCTATTTTTTTTAAAAAAGGCAACATTCTTTTATTCATCTTTATGATGAACCAACGAACAAATTTATACTCCCCCATTACTGTGCCTATAGTAAATAAAAAGAACTGGTAAACAATGTATACTAATATAATAGTGGCGAGAAGCTCATACCAATACAGTTCTCCATATGTGCTTTTATGAAAAACAGCTTCTGTAAATGGCCGTCTCACTAAAGTAACTGAGCTACCTGTAATAGAAAACATTATAAATATCCAAACCATTCTTCGGTCTGACTCAATGTTCCATTTTACCTTTAATTTATTCCAAAAATTTCTCATTTCATTCTAATCGCAAAGCTACTTTATTCTATAAAACCCTTGTCAAAACAATATAGTTTTTAGTGTTTCCGATCTTTTCGCTCCAAAATACTAATCCAATGAATAAAACTCCCCTAATTCTATTTTTAGGTGTCTCGTTATATTCAGGATACTTTGGCTGTCAGTAGCTTAATAAAAAATATAATAAAGGTCTTGCTAGAATAAAAAATATGACCGTGCTGACATTTATATACAAGCAGGATAAGAAGGCAGAATAACAGGACCCACTGCTACGTCGAGCTCATACGGAGCCAATAATAGGATGGACACCACCAGTCGTTGACGAAGCCACTCGCACAGTCTAGAGAGCAGCTTATTCAAAAACTGTATGCTGTTTAAAAAGTTGCATTTTTTTTCAAATTATAGACTCCCCTTTATTTTACAAATCAAGAATAACACTGAATTAGAGTAAAAGAATAATTACATCTTTTAAAAAATGCAAACAAAGGTTTACTGAAGGCCAAAAGCGAACCATTTCCAGAAGGAGTAAATAATACAGCATTAATAACTTAAGACAGGAAGAGGTTATATCTGTTTTATACCAAAATATCTTTCAATTGCCGCACACAAATCGTTTTTCACTCGATTTCTATTCGTTAAAAATACGTGTCCGCCTATGGAGGGATACCATAGCTTGTGCCTCCGCTAAAGCTATGGCGACACGCGGAAGGCTATGCAATGATTTTTCGCCCTTACAAACCTTCGATAAACTCAATTTATTTATACGACACTTAAAAACCAAATTGGTATTAGAACTTATTCTCGAAGACTGCATTTACCTCATCAAAATGGAGCTCAAAAAGTATTACTTTAAATATCTATCCAAAGATAAAAACGATGAAATAAAGGCAGAAAAAACATAGAAGAGGTAGAAGAAAACAAAGGTTCGCTTTTAGCAACTCCCCTTCATTCCCTATTGCACCCTCATACCTGCTGCTGATACGGTAGGCCAGAGTATACTGCCTGTTGCTGACTCTTCCAGATAACAACCACAAAGAAATTAATTCAACTACTATGAATGAGGCATAAAAAAAAGGTGGCCCGATTACGAGCCACCTATTATGTGGTTTTAGTTTTTGGTTAGTACGCTTTTTATTAGTAAACTAACTTGAAGTCTACTCGTCTGTTAAGACCTCTTCCCTCTGCAGATTCATTATCTGCTATAGGCTTAGTCTCTCCATATCCTTTAGCTGTCATTCTGGCGTCTGCTACACCTTGAGATGATAAGTAACGTTTAACAGCATCCGCTCTTTCCTGAGATAGTGTCAAATTATCAACATCTTCACCTTGACTGTCTGTATGACCTTCTATCATAACATTGGCTTCCTCATAGCTATTCATAATAGAAGCAAGTTTATCTAAATTAGTAAAAGACTCTACTTTAATTATCCCTTTCCCGCTTTCAAAGAATATACCCTTGGCTGCAAGTCTAATCTGCTCTTTCACTTCTTCTTTTATCTCTGGGCATCCTTTATTAGCAACTGTACCTGGAGTAGCTGGACACACATCTAAGTGGTCATACACTCCATCACCATCACTATCTGGACATCCTTCTCCTTCTTTGGTTCCTGGCTTAAGTGGACACTTATCTTCGCTATCTTGTATACTATCCTTATCACTGTCTGGACATCCAGCAAATTCTATGATGCCTGGTACATTCGGGCATTTATCTTCGCTATCTTGTATGCCGTCAGCATCTGTATCTGGACAGCCGCCAAACGCAGCAGTACCCGCTTCATCTGGACACTTATCTTCCTCATCTATTATACCATCACTGTCTCGGTCATATGGACAACCTACAGTATCTACTGCATAACCCTCTGGAGTTTCAGGACAGATATCAAAATCATCACTGATACCGTCATCGTCACTATCCTTGATTTTATATCCTCCACTGTTTCCGTTAGGCCCAAAATTAAACACAAAACCTACTGAGTGGTATAGATAAATGTCGTGAAGTGGCTTGTTACCTTCTCCGGCAACATTCAGTCTAGCTCCTGCTAGTGAATATGGGCTAGCATCATAGTTATCATCAAACGTGTAGTTAAACTGCTCGCTTATTACTAAATCTAATGATTCAGATAGTTTAATTTTTAGTCCTAAACCTGCATTCCAGTGGGATGCTATCCAAGTTCTATTTTGTGATCCGTACCAGTAATCATCTTTATCTCCTACTCGTGTAGAGCCCTCAGTAAATTTAGAGATAGACTGCATAGCACCTATACCTAGTCTTACAAACGGCTTAAATCGAGCATCTTCTGCTATGAGATACCCATTATTAAACTTGTATGTTACTCCTATCATACCTTCAGTCACTCTAGATCGGAAACCTTGTCTGTAGTTTTCTACTAATACTTTATCATAAGTAGTCTTATAAAAACCGATATCACCTGTGCTACCATATAAATTAAGGTCGAAAGATGGATTTAGGTACATTCCAAATCCTCCACCTATGCCCTGGTAATCTGGAGTCTGCTTAAAGTAAGCTGCCGAACCTAAGTCGCCATGATATTCCCTTAAGCCTCCATTCACCTCTATACCAAATTTCTTTGTATACGATTGTGCATCTGCTACAAGTGTAAAAGTGAATAAGCCAATGAAAAGTGTGAGTATATTTTTATTCATGATTTTTCTTTTGATTTCAAGTAAGCAATATTACACTAAATTGACAAACCTAAAAAATATTTTTTGAGACTTTATACCCATACTCGGGTTCATTCTGAACAATTTTTGCAAATATCGGTGCTACTACGGCTCTTAAGTATTGGTCTTCTAAAGGGATTATACTCTTCTCCGTGCCATTTTTTTTTAAATGTCATATTTTCAAGTTGACCTAATCTGTAGGTGGCATCCTTGTCAAAACAGTACGGAATTACCTTGCCACCCCACGTTATGACAAGTCCCTGCCACATTATCCAGCAGTGACTCAATAGTCCATTTTTGATTTTATACGTCAGTCCTTTTTTTCGTACCGCGAGTACTTCGGATTCTTAGGCAATAAGTCATTTGCTTGCTCGAAGTTATATATCTGTGCTGTCTTCAGTGCGATATGATCTACACCTACTTCCTTAGTCAACTACTGTATCTCCTTTATTATGCCCGAAAACTATAAACCGCCTATCATAAAAGGAGTCTTCCTGCCGGTAACTTTCTGCCATTTTATCATATTCTTAGTGCCATCTATCACCTTATGCAGTTTGCCTCCTATCCTATACTGCCCATAGCTTTCTTGGCTCAAACCGTCTATGGATATAATAAGTCTTCTTAGTCCGCTTTCTATCGTCTTTTTGCAATTGGCATCTGCGAGGTAGTGAGCATTAGTACTCAACGCATCCGTAAATCCTTGTTAAGGTGCAGTTTTCCCTAGAAGTAGCAGGTGATATAAGTGAGCTGCTTATGCAGCTGATCTATCACCTTCATGTTGATTTCTGGCTCTGGCATCCCCATAGGTCTACTAAATGCTGAAAGCCACTTGGACACTCAGTGCACCGCAGATTACAATTGGCAGTAGGCTCTAGCGAGAGTAAAATAGGCCGCCTGATGTAGCAGATTTTTTTAGTAACCGTACTGATACGATGCGAATATCTTTACTGCATTCCATAGACATCTAGCTCTCAGTGTATTCAAGTAGACTAATCCGTCTATTATTTGAGCTTTAATACATTAAACTATCTAAGTGAGGCTCGCTCTTTTTCTGTAAATGACTGCACCCACTACTAGGGTAAAAATAAGTGGCACCGCGGCTAGAAGCCAGCCAGTAAGTCCAACGCTGTGAAAATAAAAAGTGCCAATAATGGAGAACAACATACCGCCGATAACGAGGTGAGCGCCTACTCGCAAGCGTCTGCGTAAAAAAACGCTGCCTAGCAATGCTATGAATGCTCCTATACCCTTAAACAATGAGCTTCGCTTATATCTATCTTCTGTAAGGTACACGTCTACGTTTTCTGCTAATGAACTATATACTGCATCCGTTTCCGCGGGGCCAGAGAACTTTCGCTGGTCCTCCATAGCAATGTCTATAGACTCTCGGAAGACCGTAATCTCCTCTGGGTGCTGGTATGAATTATAATTACTCACCACCATAAAAGCAGTGAGAAAAGTGAGTACAAATCCACCTATAGCATATATCGTACGTGACGCCCCCATTAATGCACAAAGTAAACACAAAACAAACCTGTGGTTGCAGGTTTTTGGGTATTTTTAATTTAACACGTAAATAAGTATGGCAACTGCACTATTTCGGATAAAAGAGGTCCATTTGTTTTACTCTATACTTTTTTAGGGTAAGAACATTAAGCTTTCAGCGAAGCGAAAATTCTTGCTTTTTCTTAGTGCCTTAGTGTTAAACTTTTTTTTAGAATGACCCACCAGCTGCCTTGAGTAAGAATTAGCCTCAGAGGCCTGTTCTTACCCGCCAACAATCATGAAAATGATCGCTCACCATACCCACAGCTTCCATATATGCCATACAAGTCTTGCTTCCTACGAATTTGAACCCTTCTTTTTTTAATGATTTGCTCATAGCATCGCTCTGTGATGTGGTGGTTTGTACGTCTGCCCAAGATGCTAACGGTATTACTAAAGTTTGGTAATCAGTAAACTGCCAGATATACTTATCAAATGTGCTATTATCAGCTTTTAGTCTTAGGTATTGTTTCGCATTGTTAATGGTGGCTTCTATTTTACCACGGTGGCGAATAATCCCGGGGTTACTGAGTAATACTTCTATCTCCTTCTCTCCATATCCCGCGATACGCTTCGCATCAAAATTATCAAATGCTAATCGAAATCCTTCCCTCTTCTTTAGAATAGTATGCCAGCTAAGTCCCGCTTGGAAGGTTTCTAATATTAAGGTCTCAAACAAGATCGCATCCTCGTGCACGGGCACGCCCCACTCCTCATCGTGGTATTTTAGGTAGAGTTCATCTTTGAGACACCATTCACATCTTTTTTTGCCGTCTTGTGGGTCGTAGGTTACTTTTGACATATCGCTAATGTTAGAAACAAATAACGACATTGACTTCACCACAAACAATGAAGTACCCATGAGTGAGGTGATAGCTCAGATGGAAAAGGAAATATACAGTAGTGGTGTCCCTCTGAAGCATTATATTAAGACTATCAGCACTAGTCCACACGATTTGATAGCGGACCTGGCCAAGTTTATCAAGCTAATAGACAGCGGTACACAAGTACAAAACCTCTTTTACCGTATAGACATAAATCCCGCTAAAAAAGACGGCAAACTGCAATACTACGAAGCTCTAGCCACCCTAGCTTGGAATCGAGTCTTTCAGAAGGTGTGGTTTAGGCGGAATTTTAAGGGGTAAGGGTTATTCTATTAGAGTTCCCTTAAAATTGAACGGCTTTCTTCCTTCTGGAGGATCAAATGTCAAGTCCAACTATGGCTCTTTTCTTCCATTTATAAAAATTTGATTTTGTTCAGATAAATAATACGAAACGTCTTCAATGCAGCTCTGATAGGCCAGATACTTACTACGTGCTTGTTTATACGAAATACAACCTTCAGACTGATATTTTATAGGCATCAAAAGCGTATCAATATTAGGCACTCCTAACAAAAAATACAGCGGTGTAATATAACCTCTGAATGTCCCTGTATTTTTCTGAATCAACTTAAGTTCAGTCTCCGAGCTAGTAGACCCGAACACATTCTCTAAAAACACCCCCTTAAAACTGGAAATAGATAAATGGCTGTATATCTGCACTCGTAGCTTGATAGATCACAACTACCACTATCACGAAAATAAGTGCTTTCACGTACATAGGCGATTCCGTAAACCACCATTGCAGCCTGTTTTTTAAGTTACTTGGCAACATGTGGACTACATAGCCTAGGAGCATTATTACAAATACCTTGCGGTAGGCTGCCATTCGCGATAACATTCCGTCAAAATCAAAATTAGTGAAAATATTCTCTAACATCAGACCTACAGTAGCCATATCTGTAGCCCGAAAATACATCCAACAAAATGCCACAAAGTGAAAGGTGATTAAAACTGAAATCACTTTACCTACTTTAGTCGTAGCTATATTAAAATACTTAGCCCAGACACGATGTGCTGCTAATCCAGCTCCGTGCAGTGCTCCCCAAACGATAAATTTAGTAGCAGCCCCATGCCATAATCCACCAAGAAGCATTGTGATAAATAGATTCACGTAGGTACGTACTTTACTTTTCCTGTTGCCCCCTAGCGATATATATAAGTAATCACGCAGCCAGCTGCTAAGTGAAATGTGCCATCGCCGCCAAAACTCTGTAAGACTCTGAGACTTATATGGACTATTAAAATTAATAGGCAGCTTAAAGCCAAGCAATGCTGCTAATCCTATAGCAATATCTGAGTAGCCCGAAAAATCACAATAGATCTGAATACTGTACCCATATACCGCCATTAGATTCATAAATCCACTGTATATCTCTGGTGTTTCAAATACGCGGTCTACAAAGTTGACTGAGATATAGTCACTGATAACTACTTTCTTAAATAGGCCTGCCATAATCAGAAACACAGCTCGCCCAAAACCACTGCTACTGAGGTAATACGGTCTCTTTATTTGAGGCAAAAACTCAGCTGCTCTTACTATAGGCCCCGCTACCAACTGTGGAAAGAATGACACAAAAAAAGCAAAGTCGAAGATATTGCCACACGGTTTTAGCTTGCCTCTATATATATCTATACTATAGCTCAGTGTCTGAAATGTATAAAAGGAAATACCTACGGGTAATAAGATTTCGTATATATCAAAACTCACCCCGAAAGTCCCGTTAGCAAAAGCAGACAGAAAATTTACTGCTTTAAAATCTGTTTGGAAAAAGCCATTGATAGCTTCTGTCAAAAAATAGGAATACTTGAAAAAACCCAATAGTCCAAGGTTAGCAAAGAGACTAATGCCCAAATAGAACTTTTTCTCCCACTTTTCCTTAGCTAGATAGATACCAAACCCACAGCCATAATCTACTAATGTGCTGAATAGTAGCAGTAAAAAATACAATCCACTGCACTTGAAATAAAAGAAAAGGCTGAAGGCTAGTAAGTAGAAATTACGAACACGTACTTGCTTATGTATTAAGGTAAAACCAGCAAACATGGCCGTAAAAAGAAGTAGAAAGGTGTACTGATTAAAGAGCAACGGATTCTTGGCCGAATAACTAAATATTTGATCTATACTTATCATACTACCTCTGCTCGTAGTGGCTCATCAATGCGTCATAGAGCATCTTCCCTTGTTTTCTGTATCCCTCCTGGGTAAAGTGAATGAGGTCTCCTCTCGCTTCCCCATCCTTATGCCATTCTAATATAGACCTACTGCCTCCCATACTGCCGTATAAGTCCCATACAGCAACCTGCTCCTCCACCGCTAACTCCTTTAGAGCGTCTACCAGCGTTGCCACATTCTTATTGGCATACTTTCTCCGGTAAAAGTGGTCTGGTGGTGTAGTAATTAGGATAGGTAATCCATCGTTTGATTTTCGAAGTCTCTGAATGAGTTTTCTGTAATCTTCCTTCACGCAGCTTACGCAAAAGTTTTTACTTGGGAGATAACAATCATTCGTACCGAAACTGATTATCACCAATCTCGCATTTAACTCTTTTATCTGCTGCTCAAAGTTTTCACTTCTCAGGTATTGAGAAACGGTACTCCCATTTATGCCCATAGCATGATAGAGCACACCAGGATTATTATTTTCCAGGACTATACCTTGTAGTTCAGGCGTAGTGTCTTTCTCGTAGGTGGGTTTAAAGGAGAGTCTTTCTTGCGGTTGGTCGAAACAAATAGTTGTATGTGTATTCTCTTTGGCCTGCGTAAAAAGACCAATGACATCTGACGGTGAAAAGCTACCACATTTGTCTAGAAAAGTGACCTTAGTAAAGCGAGCGTCTGAATCTGCTCTAGATGCCACATCTATGCTAAAAGAGGAGCTAGGAGATGCCGTGACGGTGAAGCCTGCGGCACCCATATCATGTGAAGCATATTCTCTAAGAATAGAGCAATACTGCCAAGTACCCGTATGTGTAAATCTCACATCTAAAGCCCCACCGCTATTGGCTATTCTGTACGGAAAGACAAAACCTCTTCCTGCATTTCCAAAACAAGCCTGAAGACGCCTACGCACCTCGCCAGTCAAAAAATCTGCTTGGATGTGCGAGTCTCCTATATGAACGATAGCTACTTTTTTATCTTGCTCCGAGATAGCATCTAGCTGTAAAAAAAACGGAAACAACACCTCACTATTTAGTAATTGCTCATTCACCGTTTCGTCATTCTGAGAAAAAGAACCCAATAGAAAAAGGAAACACATCAGCACCAATACATTAATTCTATGACTTATGGTGCTTACTGTCATCGCATTAGCTATACTTACCCTTGAATTTTTTACGAATGTCTGAGGATATTTTTTTCACTTCTTGCTCCTGGTCAGATTTACAGATCAGTAAGGCATCCTTAGTATCTATGACGAAGTAGCCGTCTAAGTCTTTTATCACTACTAGTTTTTTAGTATCACTGACCACTAAGTTTTTTTCAGAGTTGATAGCGTGAAGATTTACATTCAGTGCAGTATTAGAATCTTTCTCCTCTAGCTGCTCATGCACGCTCTTCCAAGTACCGAGATCACTCCACCCAAAAGAAGATGGGAGCACAAATACATTGTCTGCTTTTTCTAAAATACCATTGTCTATAGATATGCTCGCTATCTCTGTATATATTCGTCCTATATGCTTACTTTCTAAAGCAGTATTATAGGCTCCCTTCACTTCACCAAAGCTCATATTTAGCTCTGGCAAGTACTCTCTAAGAGCTTTTAGAATGCTATCTACTCGCCAGACGAACATCCCACTGTTCCATAAGAAATCTCCACTCTCTAGAAACTTTTCGGCCATCTCTAGTGGTGGTTTTTCCGTGAAGGTAATTACCTTATTCACGCCCTTACTTACCTCTTTTTGATCAAACTGAATGTACCCATATCCTGTATCAGGTCTATGTGGCTTAAGCCCCAAAGTGACTAGTGCGTCATTTTCCTTAGCAAAACGGTGAGCAGTGTGCATCTGCTGTATGAAGGTACTCTCATCTTGAATCAGGTGATCGCTTGGAGCTATTAAGAGTATTCCCTCTTTTGAAATGTCCGCTATTTTATGAGCGGCATACGCTACACAAGCAGCAGTATTTTTACCCATAGGCTCTGAAAGTACCTGTTGATCTTCCAGCTCTGGTAATTGCTCCTTTACTAATGTGGCGTATCGTTCGTTTGTGATTACATATATATTCTTAGTAGGTACTAGTTTCTTATACCTATCATATGCATCCTGTATGAGTGTGTTACCAGTACCTAGTATGTCTATAAACTGTTTAGGTGTGTGCTCTCTGCTCACCGGCCAAAACCTACTTCCTATGCCACCTGCTAAGATGACTGCGTACGTATTTTTTAATATTTTCATATCAACCCCTCTTTTACTAAATCTTGTATATGCACTATCCCTTTTACTTCGCCTTCTTTTACCAATATAATATGGTTTATCTTGTTTTCATTTAAGAAAGCTACTCCCTGTACGGCCATAGTCTCAGAACTTAATGTTTTCGGGTTGGCTGTCATTATATCTTCTGCTTTAAAATGCCCCAAGTCCGTATGTTTAGTAAGCATCCTACGCAAATCTCCGTCAGTCACTATACCTATTAATTTTTTATCTTGAAGTACTACTACTGCTCCCATTCTGCCCTCAGTCATAGCCATTATACATTCACTTAATCTCGCTGTAGTAGCTACACTAGGAATAGTGTTCTCGTTTGCTATATCTAGCAGAGTAAGGTACAATTTTTTGCCTAAAGCTCCACCTGGATGATACCTAGCAAAATCGTCTGACTTGAAACCTCTGCACTTGATTAGGGCTACAGCGAGAGCGTCACCCATCGCCATCTGTGCAACTGTGCTGGTGGTGGGAGCTAGGTTATTAGGACAAGCTTCAGCATCTACGGTAGTATCTAATATATAGTTACAGTTGTCTGCCAGGTACGAATCAATATTACCTACCATACCTATTAGTATGTTCCCCCCTCTAGTTATAAGTGGAGCTAAGGTTTTTATCTCCGGACTATTGCCACTCTTAGAGATACAGATAGCTACATCATCCTGCTGCATCATACCTAGATCTCCGTGTATCGCATCCGCGGCATGCATGTACAGAGCCGGAGTACCAGTACTATTAAAAGTAGCGACAATTTTCTGAGCTATAATAGCACTTTTTCCTATCCCTGTAACCACTACTCTTCCTTTTGATTTTAGAATGTCTTCTACAGCCTTTGAAAAGTTCTCATCGATGAGTGTAATCAGTTTTTGGAGGCTCTTGCTCTCCAAGGAAACAGTTTCTATCCCTATTTGACGTATTTCAGTAGAATTTAACACTTTTATTTAGTGCAAATTAAAAAAATATTTCTGCAAGTGGTGTAAAGAGTATTATATTAGTCCATCATTAATAGATAACAGAGAATAATAACACACAAATGGGAGCGGAAGTAGCAGATTTAAGGGGCAGTTTGAAAAAATTTTTCGGATTTGATTCGTTTAAGGGCATGCAAGAGGAGGTAATATCTACTATTATGAAGGGGGAGGATTGTTTCGTGATTATGCCAACAGGAGCGGGAAAATCGCTGTGTTATCAATTACCCGCACTTATTAGCTCGGGTACGGCCATTATCATATCCCCACTAATAGCACTGATGAAAAATCAGGTAGACGCCATACGTGGATATGGAGATAGTGATGCAGTAGCACATTTTCTCAACTCATCTCTTACAAAAACACAGACAGAGAAAGTAAAAGAAGATGTGATCTCTGGAAGGACTAAAATGCTCTACGTAGCTCCTGAAACACTCAAAAAAGATGAAACTATAGATTTCTTGAGATCTGTAGAATTAAGTTTTGTGGCTGTGGATGAGGCTCATTGTATCTCAGAGTGGGGTCATGACTTCAGACCTGAGTACAGACGCATAAAACAAATAGTTAAAGAAATAGATGATGTGCCTATGGTGGCACTTACTGCTACTGCTACTCCTAAAGTACAACTGGATATTCAGAAAAGTCTAAATATGGTAGGAGCTCAAGTCTTCAAATCTTCTTTTAATCGTGATAATTTATATTACGAAGTAATGCCAAAAGGAAGTAAAGCTCAGACTATGAAGGATCTAATCTCCTTTGTAAATAAGCGAAAAGGGAAAAGTGGTATTATATACTGCTTAAGCCGTAAAAAAACAGAAGACGTAGCTGATATACTCAGAGCCAATGGTGTCAATGCTTTAGCATATCACGCAGGGCTAGACGCAAAAACAAGAGCTGGGAATCAAGATAAGTTCCTTATGGAAGATGCAGATGTAATCTGTGCTACTATAGCCTTTGGTATGGGGATAGATAAACCTGACGTACGTTTCGTGATACACTATGACGTACCTAAATCCCTAGAAGGTTACTACCAAGAGACCGGTAGAGCTGGTAGAGATGGTTTGGATGGAGATTGTCTATTATTTTACAATCCAAAAGATACAGAGAAATTAGAGAAGTTTCTAAAGGACAAACCTGTAGCTGAGCGTGAGATAGGTACTCAGCTCATTTCAGAAATGGCATTTTTTGCTGAGTCATCTCAGTGCAGAAGACAATCACTCTTGCACTACTTTGGTGAAACCTTCAAGTCTGATAGGTGCGAGAAAATGTGTGACAACTGTAGACACCCTAGAGAGTCGACTGATGGCACCGCACAGCTAGTCATGGCACTTAAAACTATAGCTCATACTGCTGGCAGGGTGGGTCTAAAACACGTGGTGCAGATACTTTCAGGTACAGCATCACCAGAAGTCAAAGCATATAAACATGACAAGTATGAGTTCTTTAGCAAAGGCAAGGAAGAAGGCGATATCTACTGGAAAACTCTCATACGCTATGGCCAAATCAATAACCTAATAATAAAAAATATAGAGCTTTATGGCTTGCTATCCATTAGCGAAGAAGGAAAAGCCTACTTGGCTAATCCTACCAAAATAGCTATAGCCTTAGATAGAGAGTTCGACCCTATAAGTGATGCTGACTTTGATAATATACAGCTAGAAGCAGTATTTGACAAAGATCTATATGACCAACTAAAAGACCTTCAAAAAGAAGTAGCCAAAGAAATGGGGCTGCCACCCTATGTCATTTTCCAACAACCTAGTTTAGAGGATATGGCCTTTAAATATCCTATGAATATGGAGGAGATGGAAAATATCACCGGAGTAGGAAAAAATAAAGCCAAAAAGTTCGGCAAGGCATTTATACATCTCATTACCGCATATGTAGAAGAAAATAACATAGAACGGCCTGATGATCTAGTGCTCAAGTCTGTCGTGAATAAAAGTGCTAAGAAGATACACATTATCCAAAATATAGATAAAAAAGTACCTCTGGAAGATATAGCCAAAGGACAAGGCATGGACTACCAGGAACTACTCGACGAACTGGAAGCAATAGTATTCTCTGGTACGCAAGTAAATCTCATGTATTATGTAGATGAAATCATAGATGAAGACGGTAGAAATGAAATATACGACTACTATAAATCTGAGGATACAGGTAGCATAGATGCTGCCGTAGATGAGTTTGAAGGAGAGTTCACTCACGAGGAAATGAAAATATTTCAAATACAATTCATGAGTGATGTTGCAAATTAAAAAAAGTCTTTTAAATTTGCACTCGAATTGGCCGATGGTGTAACTGGCAACACGTCTGCTTTTGGTGCAGAAGAGTCCAGGTTCGAAACCTGGTCGGCCAACAATTAGAAAGTAAGAGGTCTTGCGAAAGGCCTCTTTGCTTTTAAAAGAAATAAAACAAAGAATACATGAACACGTATTCCAAGTTTATGATAACTCGCACAAGCGAGTGAAAGTAAAACAACGATATGCCATCTTTTATAAATAAAGTAAAAATCTTTGCGGGCTCCGGCTCCACCATATTAGCTGAAAAAATAGCTAAGTCCTACGGTCAAAATCTCGGTACAGTAACCTTGAACACTTTCAGCGACGGAGAGTTTCAGCCGTGTATAGACGAAACAGTACGTGGGTGTGACGTATTCATTATTCAAAGTACTATGCCGCCGGCAGATCACCTAATGGAACTGCTCATGCTCATAGATGCAGCTAAACGTGCTTCTGCTCATAAAGTAGTAGCCGTCATTCCCTACTTTGGTCTCGCTAGGCAGGATAGAAAAGATAAGCCACGCGTACCCATAAGCTCCAAAATGGTAGCGAATATACTCACGGCAGCTGGGGCTGATAGAGTAATGACCATGGATCTTCACGCTCCTCAGATTCAAGGATTTTTTGATATCCCTGTGGACCACCTAGACTCTACCGTCATTTTTATCCCTTATATCCAAAGTCTTCCAAAAGAAAATCTACTGCTAGCTGCACCAGATGTAGGTGCTACTAAAAGAGTACGAGAGTTTGCTAAGTATATGGGAGTAGAAATGGTCATATGTGATAAAGCTCGTAAGCGTTCTAATGAGATAGCTTCTATGACAGTGATAGGCGATGTGAAAGGTAAAGACGTAGTACTCATAGATGATATTTGTGATACTGCTAACACACTCTGCAAAGCCGCTGCACTAATTAAAAAGCAAGGAGCTAAATCTGTAAGGGCCGTATGTACACATCCTGTTCTGAGTGGTCAGGCATATGATAACCTGGAAAATTCAGTACTAGAAGAAATTATATTATGTGACACAATCCCTCTAGTTCCTGGCAATTATAATAAAATAAAAGTGCTAAGCGTAGATCGCTTATTTGCCAATGCGATCAGAAGTGTGAGTGAGTTTGGATCCATCAGCTCATTATTTAATATTTCTGATTCATTCCAACAAGAATTAATATAACAACGAATTTAATAGTAAGAAAAAAATGAAAGTAATTGCATTAAAAGGCGACCCAAGAGAAGGACTAGGAAAGTCAGCTACCAAAAAAGTAAGAAGCGAAGGCAAAGTACCTTGCGTCATTTACGGTAAAGGTGAGAATCACCATTTTTCTGTATACCAAGCAGATTTTAAGAACTTAATATTTACTCCAAACACTTACCTAGTACAAGTGACTGTGGGAGATATGGTAAAACTAGCCAAAGTACAGGAACTACAATACCACCCAGTATCTGAAGATATTATACACGCTGACTTCTACGAAGTAGATGCAGATAACCCAATATCGATAGCCTTGCCTGTAAAGGTAGTAGGAAGTTCTCCTGGTGTAATAGGTGGTGGTAAACTACAAGTTAAAATTAAAAAACTTATGGTTTCTGGACTTATTTCAGATCTTCCAGAATTTATAGAAGTAAGCCTAGATACCCTAGAAATAGGGAAAAGTGTGAAAGTAGGGGAAATAAGCGTAGACAAGCTTACACTGCTAGATTCACCAAACAACTCTATCGTATCTTGTATAGTAACTAGAGCTGCTAAAAGTGCTGGTCTAGAAGGAGAAGAAGCTACTGAAGAAGCTACTGAATAAGTAACTGCTGATTCGAGTACAACTACTTAAAATCCTTTCCGCTGTGCGGCAAGGATTTTTTTCTATAATTTTTTTCGGAATACCCTCAAGCAACCCTTCATCATTCAGGAATATTTCTCCTTCCATCCCATTATATCGTCCGAATGTCTTCGTGTCCCCACGAACATTATACCTCTTGGTTTGAGGTTTTATTATAGGAACTTGCTTTCTACACAGACTTACGAATTACCGCATCTATATTCTCAAAATCAAAATCCAACGCAGTTTTAACTTTGGTATTATCAAAATAATTCACAGCGATACTTGCTTTTACCGTCTCTTTACTCAGCATACCTCCCAATCCTATAAACTCCTTACAAGCCACGAAATAATACGCTATTTGGTAGAGTAACCCTTTTATCTCTGTAGACGGTTTTTTAGTGTCTAGAGCAGTCGTCATACTGTCCGCAACTTCTTTGAAACTCTTATTTTCAGAAACAATGATATACCGCTCTCCTACTATATCTGAAATGCACAGTTTTATCGCTACACAAGCTACATCTTCTACTCCCACCCATCCTGTTATTCCATTGCTATAAAATGGAAATCCATTTTGTGCATTGCCAAAGAGTTTATTGCTTCCCTTAGTCCAATCACCGTAACCTAAGATTATACCAGGATTAATAGCTACACTGGCTAGTCCTTCCTCCATACCGCGCCACAGCTCTAGCTCGCCTAGATGCTTAGAGTAGCCATAGTTACTATGCGGTAGTTCGTCATCCCATTCTGCATTCTCTCTTATTGCCTCTTCTGTGCCACTCTTAGCTATAGCCGCTATACTGCTACAGTACAGTAGTTTCTTCACCCCTGCATCCTTGGCTACATTGACCACATTTGCTGTGTATTGTTGATTTACCTCCAGAAGTCTATTGAAGTCTTTCCCAAGATATGAAATCACACCTGCCAGATGCATAATATAATCTACCCCACTAAATACCTCTTCTAATCCTTCGGTATCATACAAAACACACTCATGCCAAGTCAACATAGCATAGCTTTCTGGTGCGAGTTTATAAAATTCCTTGACCTTATCAAACTCAGCTAGCGAAGATCCGAGTCTTGTAATAGCACGGACTGTATGCCTTTGTTTTAGCAAATGATGTATAATATGTACACCTAAAAATCCATTGGCTCCAGTTATGGCAAAAGTCACGTTATGCTTACCTTATTTTTGTAATCTACGAATATATTTAATGTTAGAGGAATACTTCACACCAATTAGCTTATCTCAAGAATATGCACCTTATCAGATAGGTAGCACCATACAAAAGTATGATACTACATTCCCTGAACTCACATCTGGTAAAACAGCACTGCTCACCGTAGTAGAAGAGCTAGGTCAGTATAATGCCGTGCGGGCAGCACTATACTCTCTGGTAACTCACACAGGACTTACGGATAAACTTATAGACTTAGGTGATATGCTAACTGGTGACAAGCCAGCAGACACTAATGCTGGGATACAGCATATATCTAAAACTCTCAGAACACAAGGAATCTCTGTTATAGTGCTGGGTGCAGACGCTAATCAAGGAGAAGCTATGTATCGCAGTTTTGAAGGGGACGAAAAACAAGTGGAAGCTACGCTTATATCCTCTCACCTTCCGCTGCTAGAGTATGAGCTACTCAATAGAATATGTAGCATAGATCCTAGTTATCTAGGTCAGTTAAATGCTCTTGGTTTTCAAGCTCATTATGTTCCGCCTAAGGCTATGAACATGTTAGATAATCTAAACTTTGGTCACCAGAGACTTGGACAATTAAAAAGTAAAATAGAAGATAGCGAACTCTACCTCCGAAATTCTGATTTAGTCCTTTTTAATCTCAATGCTATAAAAAATACAGAGGCTCCTGCTCAGAAAGCACTACAACCAAATGGGCTGAATAGTGATGAGGCATGCCAGCTAGCGAGGTACAGCGGAATGAGTGATGCAAACATAGCATTTGGCATTTTTGGTTATTTTGATTCCAAAAACGACTCGTCACTTACCTCAGAACTGATAGCACAGATGATCTGGTACTATATAGACGGTATACTCTGCAGAGTAGGTGACACTCCTACCTCACATAGTGATTTTGTGAAGTATCGCTGTGACTTTTCAGTACACGAAGATACCCCATTACTTTTCTTGAAAAGTAAACGAACTGCTAGATGGTGGATGCAAGTAGAGCACCCTGGATATCCAGAAAATGAAAAGATGCACTTAATCATCCCCTGCTCATATGAGGACTATATAGAAGCAGCCAACGGAGAAGTGCCTGCTAGATACTATCATGCATTAAAAAGAGTGTAATATTGGAATACACTGTGCGTTATTACAAAAGACATCATGTATACAAAACAAAAAGCCATACTCCTTCTATTACTCTTTGTGATTAGCATAGCTGCAACTGCATGCTCTAAAAAATCCTGTAATAAGCGAAAGAAAACTAAAGTAGAGATGGGCTGGATGTAACCACAGTGTTCTTCTGACTACTTCAAAAAAAGAATACTCCTTTACGAAATCAAATACAATACTCCTCTGTCTAATGAATGTAACTCAAGAATGCTTGCTATAAATCAGAGTGATTATCAACTAATAGATCTCGCTATAAGTGGCGATGACCGAGCTTTTCAGCTCCTAGTAGAAAGGCACCAAAGAATAGTAGCTACAGCAAGTATGAATATGGTAGGAGACATGGACATAGCACAGGAAATAGGTCAGCAAACTTTCATTCGCTTCTATAAAGCAATGCGTTCTTTCAAAAAAGAGGCTAAACTCAGTACATATCTCACACGTATAGCTATAAACCTAAGCCTTAATCACCTGAAACGAAAGCAAAGTTTTGCCAATAGATCATTGGACTTAGGCAAGGCAGATAAGGTTCAAACAGCTTCAGATTCATTTGATAATAAACAAGTGGTAAATATGGCTCTTCAGATGCTCGACGATAAGCACCGATCCGTAGTAATACTTAGAATGATACAAGGCTACAGCACAAATGAAACTGCCACACTACTAGAAATACCAAAAGGTACCGTCCTATCCAGACTGAAAAGAGGATTAGATAAACTAAAGAAACACTTAAAAGAGGATTTAGAGTATGAAAAGAATTAATCAACTATTAAAAAAACAGCAATACGACTTCAGCCGTGACTTTAGTGGTACAGTCTTGCAAGCAACTCAGTCTATAAAAGACCATTCTCCTGCTGTACAATGGTTTGTCCTTGGAGCAGTTGCCACCATAGGCCTATGTATAGTTTCTACCTATCTGCTGGAAGGGCAACTCAGTGTAGATACACTCCTAGGAACTGATGGTCTCTATAATGATACACTAATAGACTACCCTAATATTCCATAATATGAGTACTTCAAAAATAATCTTAATCATCTTTTCTATGCTTCTTTCCGGTTTTGCTATCGGGGTTTTTACCGCTGGTAGAATGGCGAGTATGCGGATCAATAAGCACAGAGAAATGATACAAAATATTGAATTAGAAAAGGAATTTATTTCTAGGAAAATTGACTTAACAAAATCACAAGAAGAAGCATTCTTTCCCGTCCTAGACTCTATACTCATACTACAAAAAAAGATCAGAGAAGAGCATCATGCTGCAATGAGATCAGCTAGGAAAAAAATGTTTGATTCCATAAGACCAAGTCTCAGCCCTGATCAATTAAAAAAACTGACTCGCTTTACTGATAGACGAGAACCCCCTCCTAGTTAGCTACAAAACTCTTTAATTCCGCTAATATGACCTTAAACGAAAAATAGTTGAAGTCTATTTAGTCAAATGAAAACAGTATACCATGAGATAGATTTTAAATCAAAGGCTTACAATCCAGTTTTGTCAAGTAGACACAGCACAGAGTAAAATTCAGATTAGGTAACTTTAAAACTCAGAAAATGGCTGGCTAAAAAGTGAACCAACCAATCTAAAAATCAATGTAAAGGTCATCATACTTGCAACTGCCTAAAATAGGTTAGCCTCAGAAAAAATTAACGCCTTCTCCTAAAGTGCAAGAAATATTTGATCTACTACACAGAAAGATTCCTAAACTAGTACATCTATTTGATTAAAAAATAGCGCAACTTAAAAAACGCCGAAAAAGATAAGAATACACCTACGGATGATAGTACTAAATTACTAAGCTAAACTTGACTGGATTAAAGCAAGCATTTAAAAAAAAACTATACTTAAACCCAATCCCACTGAGAAAAAATGCATAAGAATTACTTTCAATGTAGATTTTTACTCATAGATTAGTCACCTTTGTAATTAATTACAACAATTTAAGGTAGGTGTTCGTTCTATATGCCCCTTATTTATTAAAACAAAATGTACACTCAACACTTTGTAATTTTAGTGAGCGGTGTTTTAAAAATAAATGAATAAAAGATTAAGCATAAAAGATCTTGAAAACCTCAGTGGGATTAAAGCACATACCATTCGTATGTGGGAAAAACGCCATAATATTTTCGACCCAGAGAGAACCGAAACTAACATCCGTCTTTACAGCAGCGATGACCTTACAAAGCTGCTAAATATATCATCTGTGCTGGAGCACGGAATGAAAATAAGTAAAGTAAGCACTCTCAGTAGAGAAGAACTTAATAATCAAATAGAGATAATACAGCAAGAAAATGTAGACGCTTCGAAAAAAATTGTAATCAATAAATTAATAGTAGCCACGCTAAAATGTAGTGTGATTGACTTCGAAAAGACGTACAAAAACCATTCGATAAAGAACGGGATGGAAGCAACTATGGAAACAATCATATATCCTATGCTGATACAAATAGGTCTTATGTGGACAGTAAGTAAGTTAAATCCTTCCCAAGAACACTTTGCTAGTCAGATGATCAGACAAAAATTATTTAGTGCAATAGACTTACTACCTGATGCTAATAAAAAAAATAGCCGCTACGTGCTGTACTTACCAGATGACGAAGACCATGAAATAGGTCTTCTCTATGCCTATTATCTCATTAAAAAAGCTGGACATGAATGTATCTACCTTGGTCCTAGCGTACCTGTAGTAGATGTAGGTGAATGCTGTATGAACTCCAACGCTACTGCCGTGCTGTGCGCCTTCACTATCCCCAGACACGATGACGTCTTGAACACTTATTTAAATAAGATGAAAGCAGTTTGTCCTTCAGCTAAGATTATAGTACACGGCCTCCCATCACATATAGATAATCAACTTAATGATTCACAATTTAACTTTTTGTATGATTTACAGGATTTAAAAAACATTATTTAA
The DNA here is from genome assembly GCA_963933305.1 of uncultured bacterium. GTDB lineage: Bacteria > Bacteroidota > Bacteroidia > NS11-12g > UBA9320 > UBA9320. The sequence goes on along the minus strand of CAWVTM010000007.1, from coordinate 9,301 downwards.
CGCTTTTTGTTAAATCTTTACTGCACAAAGTAAAACAATCCATAAACACAAAGTGAAAGTCGCAATAATAGGTTCTGGTTTCTCTTCACTGTCTAATGCTTGCTATCTAGCAAAAAACGGACATGAGGTGGAAGTTTTTGAAAAAAATGATCAACTCGGAGGTCGAGCACGAATCAAAATAATCGAAGGCTTTACCTTTGATATGGGACCAAGTTGGTATTGGATGCCAGATGTCTTCGACAATTTTTTTGCTGATTTCGGTAAAAAAGTAAGTGACTTCTATGATTTGCGACGAATCGATCCAAGTTACCGCGTATTTTGGCCTGACTCGCCTGATGATATTCCAGCTTCGATGGATGAACTTATAGCGTACTTTGAAAAATATGAAAAAGGTGCTGGCAATAACCTGGTGCAGTTTTTAGCTGAAGCTAAAATTAAATACGAAGTTGGTATGGGAGATTTCGTAACTAAACCATCTTTGAGCATCACTGAGTTTTTGAGTTTAGATACTGCACGCAAGGGGTTAGCACTAAATATATTTAAACCCGTCAGTAAGCACATACGCCAGTACTTTACACATCCCAAGTTAATAGAACTCTTAGAGTTTCCAGTTTTATTTTTAGGTGCAAAACCACAAAATACTCCGTCACTCTATAGCTTAATGAATTATGCCGATATGGCATTAGGAACTTGGTACCCTATGGGTGGCATGAATAAAATAGTAAAAGCTATGGAATCTGTAGCTGCAGAACTAGGTGTCACCTTTCATACCTCTGCCAATGTCACTGAGATAATAGCTGACGGTAGGACCGCATTAGGATTAAAGTCCAACGGCAACTTTCACGATGCAGATGTAGTAGTAAGTGGCGCTGACTATCACCATACAGAGCAGTCACTACTTCCTCCAAAGTATAGAAACTATGACCAGAAGTACTGGGACAAAAGAGTAATGGCTCCGTCCAGTCTATTGTATTATGTGGGTCTTAATAAAAAAATAGATGGTATCAAGCATCACAACCTATTTTTTGATGAGAGTTTTGATCAGCATGCTGTGGAGATATATGAAACTCACGAGTGGCCAGAAGCTCCTCTTTTTTATATATGTAACCCAAGCAAAACAGATAACAACGTAGCACCAGAAGGCAAAGAAAACCTCTTTTTCTTAGTGCCAGTGTCTACGGAACTGAAAGATAATGAGCCTACTCGAAAACGCTACTTTAATATGATATGTGATAGATTAGAGAAGCACACTGGGCACGATATAAGACCACACATAGAAGTTTATGAAAGTTTTGCTAACACAGATTTTATTTCCGAGTATAATAGCTTTAAGGGGAATGCTTACGGACTGGCAAACACCCTTTCACAAACGGCTATATTAAAGCCCAAATGCAAAAACAAAAAATTAGATAATTTATACTATATCGGACAGCTTACTGTGCCAGGACCGGGAGTGCCTCCAAGTATTATCTCCGGTAAGATAGTGGCGCAACTCATACAACAAGAACAACAAAAGCATGAAAGCATTATTTGACCAAGTATCCATAAAAGCTAGTAAAATGGTAACGAATGCATATAGTACATCATTCTCTCTTGGTATACGTATGCTCAATGAGTCTGTGCGTGAGCCTGTCTATGCTATATATGGTTTTGTGCGTTTTGCTGATGAAATAGTAGATTCATTCGAAGGGTTTGACAAAGCTGCACTTATAGCAGACTTTAGAAAACAGACAGCCGACGCTATCGATCAAAAAATAAGTCTAAATCCTATTCTCAACAGCTTTCAACACGCTGTAAATCACTACAAAATAGATCAATGGCTCATAGATGCTTTTTTTGATAGTATGGAGATGGACCTCAAAGAACAAACCTACGATCAAGAGACGTTCGAAAAATACATATTAGGCAGTGCTCAAGTAGTGGGCCTCATGTGCTTGCGTGTCTTCTGTAATGGCGATACCGCTCAATACCAAAGTCTAAAAGATGGTGCAATGAGTTTAGGCTCTGCATTCCAAAAAGTAAACTTTTTACGGGACCTAAAAGCAGATAAAGATAATCTAGGTAGGTTATACTTCCCTAGTATGAACATGCAGGAATGGACCCCTCAGCTAAAAGCAGATATCGAGTCAGATATAGCCTTAGACTTCCAGCACGCATTAGAAGCAATCAATAGACTCCCTAAAAATTCTAGATATGGAGTTTACACTGCATACAGGTACTACTTCAAGCTATTTAGAAAACTAGAAAATGCTAGTTTTGAAGAACTATTCACTAAAAGATTGCGAGTACCTAATTCCACAAAATTCAGATTACTATTCACCTCAAAAGCTAGATTAGCTATGGGGACTTACTTTTTATAATTAATGATGTCGCTTTATATATTTATTACGCTAAGCACATTTTTAGCTATGGAATTTGTAGCATGGTTTGCTCACAAGTACGTCATGCACGGGTTTCTATGGTATCTGCACAAGGACCACCATCAGCGTGAACCAGGTTTCTGGGAGAAAAATGATGCGTTTTTTCTAATATTTGCTATCCCTAGTGCTTCGTGTTACATCATAGGAAGTGCAGTAGTAGGAATGTTTCCACTCTTTTTTGTCGGTGTAGGCATCTCACTCTACGGTCTAGCTTATTTTTTAGTGCACGATATTTTCATTCACCAGCGATTCAAAATATTTACCCGCACCAAAAACAAGTATTTAAAAGCTATACGAAAGGCTCACAAAGTGCATCACAAACACTTAGACCCCAAAGAAGGTGAGTGTTTTGGCATGCTCGTAGTTCCTCCCAAGTACATTAAAGAGGCTAAATAATGGACTCACTATACCTTTGGGTAAATCTAGGAGCCATTCTATTTCCGTTATTACTAAGTTTTAACAAGCTTGGTCATTTTTATAAACGATGGAAATACCTCTTCATAGCCATAGCCGCAATGTGGATATGTGTTATCTCCTGGGATGTACTATTTACTATATTGGGTGTGTGGGGTTTTAATGAGGAGTACCTTCTGGGTCCTTCATTTCTGCACCTTCCGCTAGAAGAGTGGCTCTTCTTTTTGTGTATTCCGTATGCCTTTATGTTTTTGTATGATCAGCTAGTGGTACTCCAAGTGAAAAATTTCTTGAAACCTGCCGAAAAGTACTTGGACTACTTCTTCATAGCTGTAGCTGCCGTGTATCTCATTGCAGGTTACGGTCGTATCTACACTACGACAGTTTCTGTACTGGTAATTATCTTTACCTTGATAATTATAAAACTCAATCCACCGAATCGCGGTATTTTCTATCTAAGTTATGCTATTATCCTTATTCCCTTTACAGCGGTAAACGGAATATTAACAGGATACATCACCCCAGCGCCTATCGTGTGGTATAACAATGCCGAAAACCTTGGCATACGCTTTCTCACTATACCTATAGAAGACTACCTCTACTACTTCCTAATGTATGGTATTTGCTACGTGGTGTATGAACGAATGAAACCGGCAATGCGTTAGCCATAGCTAAGTATCTAACTAATCAGCACCACTTTTTTATGTATTTGTCGGATTACGAAGGTCTATACTAATTTCTTTTTCTCACATTAAACGAAGATAAATCCTTGCTCAAACAGAGCTGAGGTTACCATTATCGTTTTTATTATAGTTCATTCATTTTTGGTAACCTTTTAAGACGGTTTATTTTGTTATTAGTATATACTTCAAACCAAGGGAGAACAGTATGGGGATTTAGTGATAAACCCTTAAAAACTTTAATTTCGACACCTATGCTTGGTCCTATTGCATAGGTATTATTATTTAAAATACGACTGTCTTTTATAGACCTAGTATACATGACCATCAAACCAGGTTTAATTTTTATCCAATCATATTTTTAAAATGCCAACACATACTCAGCGGTTGCTCCCAGGCTTTTTACATTTCCAACAACATTATTGGTTACTGAAGCTGTTGAGCCTAAAATGGAATAGTCAAATTCATTTTGGCGATAGCCAATTTTGGTGTATGTCCCAATAATAGTAAAATTAGTATTAAACCCGTCAAGCATACTTGGGACACCAATTTCCAAACTAAACTGAACTACATGCAAATTGCATTAACACTAGTATTAAACTACCTCTCAGTATTATATTCGATTTGTTTTTTGAATTCTTTTTCCATCCGTATTTTCTCCATCTAACATAATCTTCATTTCTAATTTATCTTGGACATAAACACCCTATACCATTTCTCAATATTAGTAATTGTTTTTGAACATAAAATTAATGGCTGATGACAAAGTTGAAGCAGTAAAATTAATTTAATCGCTTGTTGATGAAAGAGTCACCGTAGCAAAATAAGTGACTGGCAACTATAGCAAACCCCGGCTAAATATTAAAATCAGTACCACAAAAAAAGCCACCCAATAGGGCAGCTTTTCTAAAAGTCATTCGCGATAGGTATTATCCCAAGTACGATTTCAATATTTTGCTCTTGCTAGACTTACGCAGTCTACGTAGCGCTTTTTCTTTAATCTGACGTACACGCTCACGAGTAAGACCTACCTTGTCAGATATGTCCTCTAATGTATGTGCTGGTCCGCCATCTAGTCCGTAGTAATACTTTAGTACATCTCTTTCTTTTTCAGAAAGTGTACTGATTACACGGTTTATTTCTTTTCTGAGTGACTCATCCATCAATGGTTGATCCGGATTAGGCTCATCATTATTATCCAGTACACCAAGAAGACTATTGTCTTCTCCCTCTATAAGTGGAGCATCTATAGATAAATGTCTACCACTAGACTTAAATGCATTTTCTACCTCCGTAACGGAGATCTCAAGTTCCTTAGCTATCTCCTCTGGAGTAGGCTCACGCTCTTGAAGCTGCTCTAAGCGGGCTGCAGCAGCAGATATTCTACCTATACTACCTACTTTATTAAGCGGTAAACGAACGATACGTGACTGATCTGCTAGTGCCTGAAGAATAGACTGACGAATCCACCATACTGCGTATGAAATAAACTTAAAGCCACGAGTCTCATCAAAACGCTTTGCCGCCTTGATAAGTCCAAGATTCCCTTCATTTATTAAATCTCCAAGGGTAAGACCTTGATTTTGATATTGTTTGGATACAGATACCACGAAACGCAAGTTAGCATTTACTAACTTCTCTAAAGCAGCTTGATCACCTTCGCGTATTCTCCCCGCTAATTCAACCTCCTCTTGAGCATCTATCATAGATACTTTACTGATTTCGTTTAGGTACTTGTCTAACGACTTATTTTCCCTATTGGTGAACTGTTTTGAAATTTTAAGTTGTCTCATTTATTATCTGAAATCTATCTTCTTTATTAGGAACTTGCAAAAGTAACATTTTGTGTGTAAAAAGCTAACAAAAATCCTTGCTTATTCGCGACATATTCACTACAAAAAGCGTGCCTTTTTATACGGTTTGGGTGAAGTAATCATACCTTTGTACCAACATAGTAAAAAAATGATACCAATAAAGATATCTGTGGCTAAAGGTGACGGAATAGGTCCAGAAATAATGGACGCAGTACTGCGCATATTTGATGCCGCTCAAGTACCTCTATCCTATGATTTCATTGACATGGGAAAGGGTGTCTATGATATGGGTTTTACTACTGGAATGACTGATGAAGCGAAAGCCAGTGTAGAGTCTACAGGCATCCTTTTTAAAGGGCCCATGGAGACGCCGAAAGGCGGTGGTGTGAAAAGTATAAATGTAACTGCAAGAAAAACGTGGAACACCCACTCAAATATCAGAAAGTTTCAAACTATAAAAGGAGTAGATACTGTTTTTAGCAAAGCTGGTATCCCGATAAATCTAACCATAGTACGTGAAAATATAGAAGATACATACGGCGGTATAGAGCACTATATGACTAAGGATGTAGCCGTAAGTCGCAGGATTATATCTCGCCCAGGAAGTGAACAGGTCATCCGCTCTGCTTTCGAAACTGCTTTAAAAGAAGGATACAAAAAAGTAACCTGCGGCCACAAGGCAAACATCATGAAACTTACTGATGGCATGTTTCTAGACACCTTTTATGACATAGCTAAAGAATACCCACAACTGGAAACTGAGGACGTGATAGTAGATGCACTCTGCATGAAACTAGTATACGCTCCGCAGGAGTTTGAGTGTGTGGTACTTACTAATCTGCAAGGCGACATAGTCTCTGACCTATGTGCAGGATTAGTAGGTGGATTAGGTTTTGCCCCATCTGCAAACCTAGGTGATCACATCAAAATATTCGAAGCGGTACACGGCACAGCACCAGACATCGCTGGACAAAATAAAGCAAACCCGACTTCACTTCTTTTGAGCGGGGTATTGATGCTAAATCAAATGGGACTAGAACATTACGGCTCTGCTATAAGAAATGCACTGCTAGATACTATTGATACAGGAGTTCACACTGGAGATTTTGGAGAAGACAGATCTAAATCTGTGGGTACTCTTGAATTTGCTGATGCTATCATCAAGAAACTAGACCTAAGTACGATAACAGACTCTAGTCCTGAAAAATACCATAAGCCTACTCAGTTAACTCAAAATAAAATGATGATTTCTAGTGACGAAATCATAGAGACTGTAGGAATAGACTTATTTATAGAATGCGAAACTCAAGCAGACAAGATAGCTGAGATAGTACAAGCAAACCTAGACGATCATATGGAACTTACTACTATCACTAATAGAGGCACGCAAGTATGGCCTGAAGGGTCCGTATTTACTAACTTAGTAGATACCTACGTGGTACGTATAGAAAAAAGTACTACCGCCGAAATCAAGAAAAAGAAATTTATGGAGCAAGCTATTCGCTTATATGATTACCTCAATATAGGCTCTATAGAGATGCTTATCAGTATAGATGGTAAACGTAAATACTCACTCGCACAAGGACAAAAAGTAAATGCATTGAGTTGAGCAAAAGTGGCACTATAGCAGCTTATTTTACCGGTCGTAAACTCGTGATCCCTATTCTAATAGGCCTAGCTACAGCCGCCTATTTTTTCTTGCAGGACTTTGATATTCTAGCCTATCAGAGTATTCACTGGACTCCTAACTTTATTTTGTGGATCACAGCAGCTGTCCTTTCTGTTTTCACTCGACTCATCTGCTATGCATATAGACTAATCGTCCTTTCTAACTATGAGGTCTCTTGGCGTAGAGCCGTCCAAATTATTATTTTGTGGGAGTTCTCATCTGCTATATCTCCGGGGATAGTAGGTGGTACGGCAGCTGCTTTATTACTCCTGGCTAGAGAAAAAAACATAAATGCTGGCAAAGGATCAGCCATTGTTTTGGCAACCTCTTTCCTAGATGTGCTTTTCTATGTGCTTGCTGTGCCATTCATGGCACTTTGGGTCTCTCGGTCAGAAGTTATTCCTCACAGTATTGGGTATCTCTCAGCGGATGCCATCTGGCACTATTTCGTCACTATATATTTCATCTTTTTAGGTTGGGCAGTTCTTCTAGGTTTTGGATTGTTCTTTAAACCCAAAAAGATTGCTCAGTTTGTATTACTATTTACCAAACTGCCATTCTTAAATCGATTTAGTCATAAAGTACAGCAGTGGGGAAACAATTTAGTTTTAGCAGCAGAAGCCTTTCGTAAGGAAAGTTTTTGGCACTGGTTCAAAGCTTTTTCAGGGACCAGTTTTGCATGGATATCCAGATTTATACTTGTCAATTGTCTTATACTCGCTTTGGGAAATGGTATGCAAATAGCCGAGATATTTGCCAAGCAGCTCGTGATGTGGGCTGCACTTATGATACCAGCGACTCCAGGAGCCGCAGGTATGGCAGAGTGGCTATTTAGTGGCTTTATGAATGAGTATTTTGTAAATGCTCAGCTTACCAATACAACCGCTTTTTTATGGCGACTCTTAAGTTATTGGCCATACTTATTTGCAGGTCTTGCAGTGTTTCCTATTTGGTACAGAGCTACCGCTAAGTCTGCAAAACTATCGGCAGAGTCACGATAAACTTAGTCCCTACTCCCATTTCAGAGTCTATCTCTATAGCACCACCATGATCTTCTATAATACTGTATGAGATGGAAAGTCCTAATCCTGTTCCTTTCCCTACGTCCTTAGTCGTATAAAATGGTTCCATAATTTTAAGTTGTAACTCTTTATCTATTCCATTCGCGTTATCCCCTATAATAATTTGAATGGAATCACCTAAATTTTTGGTTTCTACTATAAGATGAGACGCTTTCCTATTGGTTCCATTTTTCTCTTCTAATGCATCTAGTGCGTTGTTTATAAGGTTAAGTACCACTTGGTTGATTTTACCCACTTGGCAAAACACCAATGGAAGGTTTTGATCTAAACTCATAATCAGTTTCACATTATTCAAGCGACTTTTCAAAACAGATACGGTACTTCTAATACCTCTATTTATATCTGCTTCACTCTTTTTGACCATATCACCTCTGCTAAAGGAGGTAAGCCCTTGAACTATGGTATGTGTGCGATTAGCACCCTCTTCTATCCCGTCTATGAGCTGTTTAGTCTCGGTGAGCATATAGTCAAGTTCTAATTCTTCTTCTAGTCCAGCTAAACGCTTTAACTCAGATTTTAAATTCGAAAAATCAATGGACTTGTATGCAGCTATAAGCGTAGTAATATCATTTATATTCTCCCGTAAGGGTATTACGTTAGCCGATACGAAGTTTATTGGATTGTTGATTTCGTGAGCTATGCCTGCTGTAAGTGTACCTAGAGAGGCCATTTTTTCAGATTGCACCAGCTGAGACTGTGCCGCTTTCAGGTCGTCTAATGCTTGTTGCAAGGCTGCGGTCCGTTCTGACACTTTTCGCTCCAAAACAACATTTTGATTCCTTATCAGTTCTTCGTTCTTCTCTATTTGGTCTATTGCACGCTGATTTGCCACTTTACTATCCTCTCGCAGTATATTTATACTATCTGCCAAAGCCAAAGAAAGTAGAATTGCTTGCAGCGCAACTCCTATAGTTAAAGTATAGTTTGTAAAAACATTGAAAGGAACAATGTCCAAGTCTTTAAGTGTATACAGAAAAATGCCTATAAATAGTACAAAATAAGAAACAGAAACATGCACTCCTTGTTTTGTGCCATTTATGGCCAGATTTGATGATACAAATAGAATTATAATAAGAGAAACTCCTCCAAGTTCCATAAATTGATAAGCCCAGTTAGCTTCATTAATAAATATTAGAGCAAGGACGATTACATAAACGCCTAAGATCACATTTAGGAATATATGCCCTCTTCTCGCTTTCCTTCTAGTAGCTAAAAACCCTTG
>CAWVTM010000006.1:0-35278 GCA_963933305.1 uncultured bacterium | reverse complement strand
TTCGATAAACTCAATTTATTTATACGACACTTAAAAACTAAATTGGTATTACTTAGTGAAGGTCATACTAAAGCTATTGGCTACTTCTTCTTTCACCTTCACCCAAATGATTCCTTTTTTGTCTTCTATATTTTTAGAATGTGATTCATAGTCTGCTAGACCTTGCCAAGGCTCTATACATACATAGTCGGCTCCTGGCTTAGCCCATACCCCTAAATACGGAAACTCACTTATATCAACTTTTACTTCATGATTGGACTTCGTATGTTTGAGTGACACAGTCTTAGACTTTAATCCCTGGAAGATAAGAGCATCATTATCAAAAGTATTTCCAGTTAAGCTGATGGTATTTCCCTCTATCACTTCAATAGCTACGTCATTGATATACGGACCACTGAGCTGATTACTTAGTGTATTCTCAGTCTCACTGAATACTATTTCATACTCGTCTACAGGCTTTGCATTAAAAGCAGGATGACCACCGAATGAAACTGGCACATCTTTGCTATCATCATTTATCACCCTAAAGGTTTGCTTCAGTGAATTATCAGATAATGTATAGGTAATAAGTAGCGTGAACTTAAATGGATATGAAGCTAAACTAACTTCTGACTGCTGTAATATAAGACAAATACTATGCTCACTCTGATGAAGCATCTCAAAATCAGAATCACGTGCAAAACCATGATGAGATAGGTTATACTTTTTGCCCTCATAGAGGTACTCATGATCTAATAAACTACCTACAATAGGAAACAGATTAGGTGCGTGACGAGGCCACACTGGCTCTGCTTGCCACATGTATTCATATCCCGTAGTGTCTTTCACAGAGCAGAGCTCTGCTCCTTTTCTATTGATAGCTACTTTAAGATGTGTATTGTGTATGGTGAATTGGCTGAGCATATGTGGTGCAAGTATAAATAAAAAGGACTCGCTATATGCGAGTCCTTTGTGGAGAATATCGGAGTCGAACCGATGACCTCTTGCATGCCATGCAAACGCTCTAGCCAACTGAGCTAATCCCCCAAAATAACGTTAAATCTAAGCCTAAACTTAAATCTAAAATAAATACTTTATTTAGAAACTCACACTATTAGCGAAGTTGCCTGTCCGCCAAAGTGAAGCGGAGGAGGAAGCTAATCCCCCAAAATAAGATTAAATTTAAACCTCAACTTAAGGTGAAAAACTCATTAGAGTTACTCTTTAAGATTATAACAAAAATAATCCTATTTCGTAAACAGCAAACTACTATCTCCGTAACTTAAAAATCTATACTCTTTCGATTTAGCTTCTTCATAGATCTCTCTCCAGCTATCTCCTACTACGCTAGCTATGAGCATAAGTAGCGTACTCTCTGGCAGATGGAAATTAGTGATAAGCCCAACTACACTTCGAGGTACATACTGTGGTAATATTAATATCTCTGTAGCTGCTTGCAGCACTTCGATATCATTTCCTTTCATATAGTCTCTGACTACCGTAAGCGACTCTTCATAGCTGAAATCTGACGCTGTCTCATAAGGCTCTAGCTTATGTATAAGAAGAGATGTATTACCACTGGCTAACTGTATCCCTAGCCAATACATACTCTCTAGCACTCGCATAGAGGTAGTTCCTACACAGATACGTTTAGACTTGGCTATGAGTGCGTCTAGCGTATCTAGAGTAATCTCAAAATGCTCTCTGTGCATATCATGGTCTACTACATTATCTTCTTTGACTGGTAAAAATGTACCCGCACCTACATGAAGAGTTACTTCTGCTAGTGCTATACCTTTCTTCTTTAATCCATCCAATACACTTTCTGTAAAATGAAGTCCAGCGGTAGGAGCAGCTACACTCCCTGCATTTTTGGCAAATACCGTCTGATACGTGACTGCATCAGATTCTTCTGTGGCTCTATTGAGGTACGGAGGAAGTGGCAGCTCTCCTATCTTATCCAGCAATTCTGTAAAAGACTGTCCACTCTTCCAGCTGAGCTCTACTATTCGCTCCTGTCTATCTATCAGCTGGGCACTTATCAGTGCTGGATTATCGGCTAAATGAATATATTCTTCGTCTTTCCACTTCTTACTATTACCTAGTATACACTTCCACCTGCACTTGGCTGTAGCATTGAACGCTTCTTCATAGTTAGCTGGAAGCATCGGTTCTAATAGAAGTACCTCTATGGCGGCTCCACTCTCTCGCTTAAAATACAAGCGAGCAGGAATCACTTTAGCATTATTCATCACCAGCAGCGTGTCATCGTCTATATAATTACTGATAGCATTAAATACGCTGTGGTCGGTCTGACCCATGCTATGAATTAGGAGCTTACTCTCATCTCTTTTAGCCAATGGATACTTAGCTATCTGCTCATCTGCTAGTTCAAAAAAGAAGTCTGATTTTTTAATCATTTAATATATCGTCTGGTATCGTTTGCCCGGAAGAGTTGTAATACAGTTTTTCATTTCTAATTCTAATAGGGTCATGGCCAGCTTACTAGAAGCGAAACCAGAATTAACCATTAATTGATCTATACCCATTTCTTTACTCTCACGAATAAGGTCTACTAATTTCTGTTCATCTTCTGTGAGTTCTACAAACAGCTGTCGTTGGTTTTGTTTTTCTATTTTAATATCCCAGCTAAGCTGCTTTACTATATCAGCTACCGATTCTATGATACCTGCTTTATGGTTTTTTATGAGATAATTACATCCTGCAGAGTACTTCTCTCCTATGTTGCCTGGCACTGCTAGTACATCTCGGTTATACTGATTAGCTAACTCTGCTGTGATAAGTGAACCACCACTGGCTGCAGACTCTACCACTATCACTGCATCTACCATGCCAGCCACTATCCTATTACGCATCGGGAAGTGCTCTCTATCTGGATTAGTACCTGAAGTATATTCTGTGAGAATAGCACCGTTATTAGCCACCATGTCCTTGGCTATATTCGTATGTGTAGCCGGATATATTCTATCGAGACCATGTGCTACTACTCCATACGTATTGACTCCGTGCTTTACGCATTGCTTATGTGCCCATATATCTACCCCATAGGCTAGTCCGCTCACTACGGTCACATTATACGGTACGAGATCCTCTACTAGCTTATTGACAAACTGCTTACCATACTCCGTCATCTTACGCGTACCTACTATCGCTATGGCTTTATCAGGAGAGAGATTTTCGTTTCCTTTGGTATACAGTAAGATGGGACAGTCTGGTATGTTTTTAAGCCTGAATGGATATTCTGTATCTAAAAAAAATACAGGCTTTACTTTATTTTTTTGAATGAACTCTACTTCTTTTTCAGCTGCAGAGAAATCTGTAAAAGCCTTGATATTTCCAGCGAGGACATCTCCTACTCCCGGTGATTTCTTTAAAAATGTTTTTGATTTTTGAAACACTTGCTCTACTCCTCCACAGTAACCTATGAGACTCTTGGCCAATACACTGCCGATACCGGGTACCTGAGTAAGAGCTATTTTATAGACTAAATCTTTATCCACTGCTAATAAGGCGAAAATAAAGTAGTCTGTGAAAAATCAAAGCGTTATTTATTCTTTAATCCTGTACCGTGTAGCTATTTCTTACATTCGCTCCTATAAGTTCATCATAGCCATAAAATACATTTTTATGATAGATAAGAATAGTGTAGTCATTTTCAGTCTCTTGATGATTACCTTCTGTGAAGGTATAGTCTATATTGCCTTCTTTATCCTTCAGCACAAAGTGATAACTGTAATAGCTTTGCTTTAATAGCGCGGAGGTTGAATACATGCCAAAATCTGGCCAGTATTTCATTTTAAATTTCTCTTGTAGTTGCCAGTCAGTGAGCTCTCCGTATACATACACTTCGCCCATATCACGCAGGTCATTTGACTTCATATTAAAATGAATCATAGCATAGTCTCCATCTTCAGATATATTAGCTCCATCATCATTTATTATCTCTCGCTTACCATTATAATCTAGCCAACGCACATAGTTAAGATGTGCCCTAGTTTCTTCAGGTGCAAGGACCGCATTCAGTACACTATCCGTATATTTTCTTATTACATTATTGCTAAAAAATCGCAGTGATCTAATGTCAAAAAATCGAAACTCATTGGTACCAGGAAATACATTTTTGTCTTCATAGTTATAGGATAACTGATTGTTATTTACAAAGAGTGGCTTCAAGTCGTAGATGGCATTATTCCAGCTATTATTTTGTAAAATGGTGACGTTGACATCTAAAAACGGATTAGGGATATCAAAACCTTCATAGTTTACCATAAAATCTACTTCTTGATGTGAAAACCTGAACTCTGGAAGTGTAGCAGTCTTGATGTCACTTTCTATCGTAGTCTTATTATCCACTACCATAAATCTGCGGGTCAGCACTAAGTCTGTCACATCAAAATTTCGGTATATCAGCAAGGCATAGTTACCACTCTTAGTAATCTCCATATCAGACGTGGGAAATTTTAGGTTATAATGCGTGTACTTTTGGTAGGTATTGGTACTGAACTTAAAGTCTGTAATCTCTCCCATAGTATTGCCAGAGATATACTCCATCGGCTGTAGATCACTCGGTTTCCAATTTCTGTCACAGTGTATTATGGAATAGTTAAAAAACTCATTCACAGGCTCTAATATGTCAAAAGATAACTTCAAACGATCGCCTCCATTAAGATTAAGCAATGGCAAAGGATCATAGATCGCTAAGTCCTTTTGGAGTATGACTGTGGCTACCTTAGCATCAAAACTAGTATTGTCATACACAGTCTGTGCTTTTATAGGAAAAGTCACGATCCATAAGAGCGTGAGTAGTGTGGTAATTCTCATTTAGTTATTTAATGTTAAAATATGATGCCAAGGTAAAGATACAATACCAAAAAGTGAAAAAAAGTGTTCTTTTAGTAAAAAACAGAACTGTGAACCTTGAAGACACAACATATGCATACTAATTATTTATGGGTAGACCCTTGTCTATACATCCAATAATCGAAGCACAGAATTACGCTTGCTATTTCTAAAGTGCTATTTAATCCCTTATAAACTAAGGTATAAGTCAGCACTTCACTAGTGTGAACGCTATTATTTATTCTTAGCTTTATCCCAAATAGCGTCCATTTCACCCAAAGTCATCTCACTCATCTCCTTATCCAGCCGCTTAGCTTCTGCTTCTATAGCTTCAAAACGATACTTGAACTTACGATTGGTTTTTTCTAAAGCATCGTCTGGGTTAATCTTTAGCCAGCGTGCATAATTGATTAAGCTAAATATCAGATCTCCGAATTCTTCTTCTTTTTCAATTCCCTCAGCCTCCTTAAACTCTTGGAGCTCTTCGTCTACCTTTTCCCACACGTCATCTTTGCTCGGCCAGTCAAAACCTATCTGAGCAGCTTTATCCTGCATCCGCATGGCCTTTACCATACTTGGCATACTGGTAGGCACTCCACTGAGTACTCCTTTGTTTCCTCCTTCTTTTAGTTTAAGCTGTTCCCAGTTTTGCTTTACTTCCTCCTCATCCCTCACTTCTACGTCCCCATATATGTGTGGGTGTCTACTAATCAGTTTTTCGCATACACTATTTAAGACATCTGTGACATCAAAGGCATTTTTTTCATCTCCTATCTTAGCGTAAAAAACGAGGTGAAGGAATAAGTCTCCAAGTTCCTTCTTAATTTCCTCATTGTCACCAGACAGTATAGCATCACTTAATTCATACGTCTCCTCTATGGTGAGGTGACGTAGAGATTCATTGGTCTGCTTCTGATCCCAAGGGCACTGCTCACGCAGCTCATCCATGATAGTGAGTAATCTACTAAAGGCTTCTAATCGTTTATCCATTTACAAAATGGTATTAGACTTCATCAAAGCTACAAATGCCTCTTTATAATTCTTTCCTATGGGTATTTTAACTTCATTGACCTCGCATGCAGATGTACTAAATGACGCTACATGATTTCTATTGACAATGAATGACCTATGCACTCTACTGAACATTTCTGGTGGAAGCTTACGCTCCATATTCTTCATAGTTTGCAAAGTCACTATTTTTTTATCTGCTAAAAATATTTTGACATAGTCAGCAAATGCTTCTACATAGTATATCTCAGAATACGACAACTTAATTAGTTTCTGATTTGCCTTTACAAAGAAGTGCTCATTCTCTAAATCAGACTCTGCCACATCCGAATTTTGCTTGATTTTGTAATACTCCAATGCCTTTTCTACTCCTTTTTCAAATCTATCATACGCGATAGGCTTTAACAAGTAATCAATGGCGTCCAGCTCAAAACCTTCTAATGCATAGTCTGGATATGCGGTGGTAAACATAAAGAGTGGCTTATGCTCTAGTGATTTCACAAAACTAAGTCCGGTGATTTCTGGCATCTCTATATCTAGAAACATCAGATCCACTTTATGCTTTTTTAGTACTTCACTTGCTTCTGCCGCGTTATTACATCTCGCTACTAAGGTAAGTTCAGGGTGCCTAGCTACATAAGCCTCTATAATATCTAATGCTAATGGTTCATCATCTACTGCTATACAATTCATATTCTTTTATATTAAGTTTATATTTAGTTCTACTTTAAATTCACTTTCTGTGCTACACATGACAAGCGTATGCTTCTTTGGATATAGCATATCCAATCTTTTCTTTACATTAATCAGGCCAATACCTCCTTGATAACCATTTTGCTGTGATATTTCATCTCCTTTTTTAGGCTTACTATTGGCTATAGCAAATTTAAGCTCACTGGTTTCACTATTTACCAGCACCTTTACATAGCCTTTATCCATATCCTTGCCTAGTCCGTGCTTAAAGCTATTTTCTACAAATGGTATAAGTAACATAGGAGCTATTTCCTTATCATCTGTATCGCCCACTATCTCTATATCTAGCTCCATCCTAGTACCATGTCTCACCTTTTCTAGCTCTAGATAACTCTGCAGATACTTAAGCTCCTGAGTGAGATTCACCTTCTTTTCACTACCCTCATAGAGTATATACCTAAGTATATCACTAAGTTTAAGTATGAGTTCTGGTGCTAGGTCAGACTTTTGAAGAGCAAGTGCATATACACTATTTAGACTATTGAATAGGAAATGCGGATTTATCTGAGACTTGAGGTACTTGAGCTCTGTTTCTACATTGATTTTCTCCAGTTCTTTAGCCAGTCGCTCCCTCTCATACCAGTACTTTACCAGCTTCAGACTCATAGTGACAGCCGTAGTATAAGTGATGGCCATAGCTGTAGATAGTAAGAATCGTGGAGAGAGTAACCCACTCTTAAACTCATTTGCTATCGTATTGAGCTTAGTAAATACCGCGGCCTCCAGTAATGATCCTAAAGATATGGATAATACTATAGCTATAAAGTACTTAAAGTAAGCACGCTTCTGAAGAAACAAAGGAAACAGAAAATAGATATTGAAGTAACTCACAAGTGCGTGGATGGCTACTATCACGAAGGAATTGATGTAAAAATCTGCCTTAGTAATCCCCGGACTCAACACATAAACCCAAAACAAATAATAGACTACCCAAAGTATAACATGATGCATATTATACTTAGTCAGCTCCTTATACAGCTTAGAAGTAATGAATGAATCTGTTGTCTTGGTCATACTCTGTTATACTCCAAATGTAAAAGATACCTGCAGTAAAAATTCTCTTTGCAGCCAAATAGCTAAGAAATATCTATGAATGTGGTATTACCTACGGAAGTACCTGAGTAGTGTGTAGCTCCAATCTAGCACGTTTACTCCTGCTTTGAAGTAGTTATCATTTCCTACTGAAGTGGAAATGGTGTCTGTAGTACGGTAATTCTGCTTGATATCAGAAGAGAGCAGGATAAAAGCAGTTATATTAAGCACTAAAAGTGCTAGTATGACTAGATTAGATTTTTTTATGGACTTTATTCGGTGTATCATACAACTACTAATTTGTAGCTATTTTGTATAATACGAATATAGTGCCAAAAAGTTATTGGAGGCAGTTCATCGGCAATAATGGCAGGTATGTCGGTGAAATATAAGACAATGATGACAATCCGAATATCCTTATAACGTAAATCAATGCGTCATCCTAGACACGATATCTAAGACTTTAGTACATTTGCAGCAGTAACAAAAAAATATGCAATTTCTAGTACTCTTAGGTTTGATTTTAACAGTAATGTCTATCGCATTCATAGGTATGGCAGTACGTGTATTCCTGGTGAAAGATGGTGAAGTACGTGGCGGATGTGCAGGCAAGAACCCTATGATGCAAGAGGAAGGTGCTGCTTGTACGATGTGCGGTGCTGCTCCTACTGAGGAGTGCAAGAGTGAACCTGTTTAGTAATTCAAATCATTACTCTATCGCTCTTAAAGACCTAAAAAAATACTAAAAACACTATAAATCAGAGTTTAAAAGAAAACCTCAAACCTACATAAGGCAGAGAAAAAGCTTACAATGCATACTCACAGTTTATTATGTCATAAGTAATACCGCACTCCTGTGCTTGAGTCTTAAGGCCGACGACTAGCACAATAACTAAAGAGCTGATTGTTTTAAAATTTTTAAAAATTGTCTTGTGATACCTCGTAGTCTATGAGGTTCCAAACGGTACCGTAGGCTCGCTCCACACGTATTTTCCCCACGTGTCGTGCCCAGTATATGCTTTTCTGGTAACTGGTGTATATTCCAGCTAGATTTTCGAAAATCCGTACATTTGCATAACTACTGTCCAAAATACTAATGCTTGACATTGTATCTTTTAACTTCATTCGTTCAAAATTGGTAAGCTCATATATGAAAGATGTATCTAACGTAGAAATAAAAAGCTGATCCGAATAAGCGTGCGGAGAGATTACAAATGATTCACTGGACTTATTTAGAGCAGGCATATTTTTTGCTCCTCCTGCTCCTTGAGTAATTTCTCCAGTTCTCGACGAGTTCTTTCTCATTACATACCGATCTCTCTTATAGCCTAGATTATCACTTTGACTAAGTTCTCTTTTAAGAGATGCGACGCTTATAGTATCAAATTCTCCACTACTTTCCTCCTCGTACACCTACCAAGAGCCTTCACCGTAAATGCAGTAGTCTATTGTAGTTTGGTCTATATGGTAGGTAGGACGAGAATCTTCCTTTGGTCCGCATCCCCAGAAACTAAATGCTACTAAGAGCACTAAGCAGCCAAGTATTCCACTTTTTTTTATTTTACTTATTATTTTAATCGGCATATTCTAAAGTGCTTGCTTAATATGGTGTGGGTAATAATAGGGTTGATTTCATTTTCTCGCAAATAGTTTTAAGATAGTGAGACTACAAATTTTCTTTGTCATAATTTATAAGCAGCACCTTGTTACTTTGATCATATTTATAGTTAGAGAAGCCACCTACCCCTTCTCCTCATAGACCTGCACTATCTCTATGCATACATTGATAGCAGCTTCCATATCTTGCACACTACAGTACTCGTGCTTCCCATGGATGGCCATTTCTCCAGTGAATATGTTAGGACAAGGAAGACCTATAAATGACAATCTAGAGCCGTCTGTACCTCCTCTTACGAGGGCTTGTTTAGGTTCTACTTCTGCTCGCTTCATAGCCTCTACTGCATTGGCTTCTATGTGTGGAAACTGATCCAGCATCTCACGCATATTGCGGTATTGCTCATTCACTGAAGTTTCAAAACGAGCTCCGGGGTACTTTGCTATTGTAGCTTCTGCCAAATCTATAAGCACCTGCTGGTGAATTGTTAAGTTGGCCGTAGTAAAATCTCGTATCAAGAAATCTACACTTGAAATTTCTAGCTGACCTTTCAGGTTATAGGGATGTACGAACCCTTCTGCCCCGCTAGTAGTCTCAGGAGAAAATCCTGTAGGAGGCAATGAGTCTAAGAAATGACCCATCACTTTTACCGCATTCACCATTTTACCTTTAGCATAGCCTGGATGAGCACTTATCCCGTGAAAGGTTACAGTCATAGAGTTAGCAGAGAAGGTGTCTCCTTCTAGCGAACCACGAACACCACCATCTAATGTATAACCTACGTCGGCATTCAGCTTTTTCATATCTAGCTTATCTACACCTCTCCCTACTTCTTCGTCTGGGGTGAATAAAATACGGATGTCTCCGTGCTTTACACTTGGGGTATTAATCAGTTCTTCTGCCAGCTGCATAATGATAGCCACACCTGCCTTATCATCTGCTCCGAGTAATGTAGTACCACTAGCAGTGATGATATCGTCTCCGATACGCTCTGCTAGGTATTTATGTTGTTTCGTAGTAATTACCTGAGTAGTATCATCTGGGAGGACGAGATCCTGACCTTGATAGTTTTCGTGAAGTATTGGTTTTACTCCTGTACCACTGCAGTCCGGTGCAGTATCTACGTGTGAACAGAAACAAATCGTTTCTATTTTCTTATCCGTATTACTCGGTATGGTACCAAAGACATAGCCCCACTCATCCAAATAGGCGTCTTCTACTCCTATAGCCTTTAATTCCTCTACGAGTATTTTACTAAGGTCTTTTTGCTTTTCTGTACTAGGGAAAGTTTCACTGTACGGATCACTTTGTGTATCCACCTTTACATATCTCATCAGCCTATCGGCTACTTTTCTGGCTTTTTCGGTCATCATTATATTGACCCGCAAGGTAAGAGAATAAGAAGAAAATCTCAAATGACTTTACTCTACAAACTCACCCTTCAGCTCTTCACCATAATCGTAAATGAAGTATGCCGCTAAGCTAGAGTCTGCAGATATTAGTTTTTTTGATTCTTCTAAACCTAGCACCATACATGCTGTAGCATAAGCGTCTGCAACAGCACAATTCTTGTGCATGATGCTAACACTCTTAAGATCTGACAGTACAGGCTTGCCAGTACGTGGATCAAAAGTATGACCTATAACTTCATCATCTACCTTATAAAAGTTTTGATAATTTCCACTGGTGGCTAGTGCTATGGTTTCAAGTTCTAGCACTTTGAATAAGTCCGTAGGATTAGCTTCTAAAAGTGGGACATTTATTCCAACCTGCCATAGCTTCCCTTCGGCATTTTTTCCTTTAAGCCGCATCTCACCGCCTACTTCTACCATATAGTTATTCACTCCCTTTGTAGTAAGATAATCAGCTACTAAGTCTACTAGATAACCTTTTGCTATGGCATTAAAATTTAGCTGTACAAAAGAGTCTAGCTTATATGGAATCCCTTGCTCATCAAACTGCACCTTGTGCATACCCTTATGTAAAAGAGCGTAGTTCACCGCTTCATCCTTCATGTACTCCCCAGATTTCTTAGCACGTGTATACTCATCAAATAGTAACTTAGAACTTGGATCGAAAGCATTAGAAGTTTTATTGGCTATGCGTTTACTTAGACTAACCATCTCTACGAAATGCTGCATATCATTCATAAAATGCTTTGCTTCAGTTGGGTCTTGCCAGATGTCGCCATCATTCAAATTAAAAGCAGTTATGAATGAATTTTCCTGATAGGTAGATAAACCGTGATTCACTGCGAACACGATAGAATCTATCTTCTGTAACACACTATCCTGCTCTTCTCCTAAATAGGTAATATGGTAAGTGGTACCTAAGGCATTGCCAGATACTTTGTTTTTTTGTGTTTGATTTTCCTCATTACAAGAAAACAAAACTGCCACCATGAAAAAAAGGCAGATTACTCTGCCTTTTAGTTTATTTCTAATATTCATTTTCAGAATTTAACTGGTAAATACTATCCTCCAAAATCGTCAAACGCGACATTCTCAGGAGGTACTCCCCAGTCATCACACATCTTAAGGACCGCTTGATTCATAAGTGGTGGTCCACAGAAATAGAATTCTATATCTTCTGGAGCCTCATGACCTGTTAAGTACTCGTCTATTACCGCTTGATGTACAAAACCAGAGAAACCGTCTCCGTTAACGTCATTTATATCTGTCTTAGGCGTCCAATTGTCATCTGGAGTAGCATCTGAAAGCACCACAAAAAACTTAAAATTCGGAAACTCTTCAGCTATTTTTTTGAAATGGTCCATATAAAACAACTCTCTTTTAGATCGCCCACCATACCAGTATGTCACTTGACGTCCAGTTTTCAATGTATGAAATAAATGAAAGAGATGAGAACGTAATGGAGCCATACCAGCACCACCACCTATATACAGCATTTCTGCTTCAGTCTCTTTGATAAAGAATTCACCATAAGGTCCAGAAATAGTGCACTTATCGCCTGCTTTACAACCAAAAACAAATGAAGAACAAATACCCGGATTTACATCCATCCATTTATTATTCTTTCTGTCCCACGGTGGAGTCGCTATACGTATGTTAAGCATCACTATATTACCCTCTGCAGGATGATTAGCCATAGAGTATGCTCTGAATATGGTCTCATCGTTTTTCATTTTGAGATCCCATAGTCCATATTTATCCCATTCTGATTTGAAATCCATAGGATCTCTACCATCTGCTACTAACTCAGGATGAGCGGTAACATCTATCGTACTAAAATCTACAAGCACTGGGGGTACATCTACTTGTACATATCCACCTGCCTCAAAATCTAAAGCTTCGCCTTCTGGCAATCGTACTACAAACTCCTTTATAAATGAAGCAACGTTATAGTTGGAAACAACTTCACATTCCCATTTTTTGATACCAAATACCTCTTCAGGTACTTCTACTATCATATTTTCTTTCACCTTTACTTGACAAGCAAGTCTCCAGTTATCTTTCTGCTCACGTCTCTTGATATGACCAGTTTCTGTAGGGAGTATATCTCCTCCACCTTCGTGCACTTGACACTTGCACATAGCACAAGTACCACCTCCACCACAGGCGGATGGTAAAAACAGATTAGCCTGCTGAAGAGCACCTAAGAGTGTCCCTCCTGCTTCTACTTCTACTTCTCTCTCTCCATTGATAGTCAGCTTTACCGCACCTGAATTAACTAATCGATTAGCAGCAACCATAAGCATAGCTACAAGTAGTATTATTACAGATGTAAATACTGCTGCCGCTAAAAATATAACCGTTGTATTTAATGCTATTATCATTTTCTTATTCTGAATAGTTTACTACTGAATTAACTACGTCACCTACCTTTTTGTTTTCAATTTTTGCAGATGTTTTCTCTTGATTGGCCTGCTGCTCTTCAGTAGTTTTAAATGGCAGCTCAAACCCACCAAAACTCATAAACCCGAAAGCCATAAGTCCTACTATAATAAACGTAATACCTAATCCCCTGAGTGGCTTAGGAACCTCAGCATAAGACATTTTCTCACGAATAGCTGCAAGTGACACTACCGCTAAGAACCAACCAAAACCAGAACCCAACCCGAAAGTGACAGCCTCTGCGAATTGATAATCTCTAGTAGGCAAGAATAACGCACCACCTAAAATAGAACAGTTGACCGCAATAAGTGGTAAAAATATACCCAGTGAATTATACAATGACGGAGAAAACTTCTCAATTACCATTTCAGTAAGCTGCACAAACGCTGCTACTATAGCGATAAATACTATAAACTTAAGTACCTCTAAATCTACTGCAGCAAAATCTGCACTTATCCAAGTAAGAGCACCTTCCTTCAACAGGTAATTATATGCTAACCAATTCAATGGCACTGTGATACCAAGAACAAATATTACAGCCATTCCAAGCCCAGCTGCAGTCTTATATTTTTTTGAAACTGCCAAGTATGAACACATACCAAGAAAGTAAGCAAAAATCATATTATCGATGAAAATCGACTTAATGAATATATTTATTAAATTTTCCATTTTTTAAATCTTTTATAAGTTAGAACAGATTAATCTTCTACGTAACCACTTCTACTTCTCACTACCCAGATAAGGATACCTAAAAGAATACAAGCTCCTGCAGGAGACATCATCACTCCGTTACCTATGTAACTATCTGGTAACACCTGCATACCAAATAGCTTACCACTACCAAATAACTCTCTAAAGAATGCTATAGCCAAAATTATCCAAGCATACCCAAAAGAATTACCTAGACCATCTAACAATGCATCCCATGGTTTATTACCCAAAGCAAATGCCTCAAGACGCCCCATTACTATACAATTAGTAATAATTAGTCCAATGAATACCGAAAGCTCTTTCCATACGTCGTAACTATATGCTTTTAGTACCTGATCTACTATGGCCACCAAAGATGCAACCACAACGAGCTGCACGATAATTCGTATTCTGTTTGGAATCGTATTTCTAAGAGCAGAAATAACTACGTTAGCTAACACCAGTACTGCTGTAACTGCTATAGCCATAACTAAAGTAGGTTTTAAGGCTACTGTAACCGCTAATGCCGAGCATATACCCAATACTTGAATAGTAATAGGATTATCCTCATCAAGAGGATTGGAGAGAAGTTCTTTTCTTTTTTTACTCAGAAGTGCTTCTTTAGGCTTTTTTACCTCTGCAACTTCTTGTCCTGATTTTTCTAATGTTTCCGTACTCATGTCTGCTCTCCTTTTATAAATGATTTATACATAGCTAAATAATTATCTAGCATATTGTTAACTCCTTTAGCTGTGATAGTAGCACCACTTAATCCGTCCACCTGATGTGCACTTTCGTAGTCATTGCCTTCTCCTTTTTGAAAATGCGGAGGATCTAGTTCCCCATCCATATTGAAAATTTTCTTTCCGGCAAATCTATCCTGCACTCCTTGCTCTGTGATACGAGCACCTAGACCAGGAGTCTCTCCTTTATGATCTAGCACTAAACCATTGACAGTCTCCAAGTCTGCATCTATGGCTACATAGCCCCAGATAAAGTCCCAAAGCCCTTTTCCATATACAGGGAAAACATATGCCTTTATTTTGGTTACATCATCCTTATCATATACTTTGTAAACGGGAAGATCTCTTACATCCTTTGGCTTCTTATACTCTTTAAAAATATTTACACTAGCCTCCTCTGTAGTTGCTTCTTCTCCATCAGCTTTAACTACTACCGTTTTTACAGTTTCATTATACAGTGCCGTCACTTCTTTATCAGACATCGCACTTAGAAAAGACTCGCCTAGTGCAGCTTTTAGAATGAAGTTTTGCTTCTCTAAAAGTACCTCGGCGTCTTGCTTTGGTTTTAGTACAAGAGCTACTACAGCCAGTACAGAGCCAAATACCAATGTCATTATAATCGCGTACGATATAATGTATTTATTATCGTTTTTATTAAACTTGGACACGTTTTAATCTTGTTTTAATGTTAGACTGAACTACATAGTAGTCTATAAGTGGTGCAAATACATTCATCAGAAGTATCGCCATCATAATACCCTCTGGATATCCTGGATTGAATACTCTTATCAGTACAGTAATGACACCTATGAGAAATCCATACACCCATTTCCCTGTTTCTGTCTGTGCAGCAGATACAGGATCAGTAGCCATAAATACCGCTCCAAAAGCAAAACCACCTATAATTAAATGATAGAATGACGGAATATCCATCCATGCTCCATTGCCACCTGACACATTAAATATCCATCCCATAAATAATCCACCTAGGAAGGTACTTGCCATTATTTTCCAGCTACCTACTCCAGCAGCTACCAATATAACCGCACCTATGAGTATAGCTACTACAGACGTTTCGCCTATGCTTCCTTGTATATTTCCCAAAAAGGATGGCATAATACTACCCCCTTGTAATAATGAGTTACTCCATCCTTCACCAGCAGAACTGGCAGAGGCAAGATTTCCTAAAGCCGTAGCTCCTGAATATGCATCTACTGTACTCGCTCCTTCTGGAATAGCTGCCCAAACCGCATCACCACTCATACTACTCGGATAACCGATGTATAAGAACATACGTGCTGTAAGTGCAGGATTCAATAAATTCATACCCGTACCTCCAAAAACCTCTTTACCTATTACTACGGCAAATGCTGTAGCTAAAGCTACCATCCATAAAGGAACATCTGGCGGCATACACAATGGTATAAGCATTCCCGTAACTAGGAACCCTTCATTGACCGCATGCCCTCTGAACTGAGCAAAACCCATCTCAATACCAAGGCCTACAGCATACGAAACTATAATGATGGGTAACGTTTGTAATAAACCAACCCAGAAATTTCCTAATAAATCACCGTCTGAACCGGTAAGTGCAAGACTCTGCTGATGCCCTACATTCCACATACCAAATAGCAATGCTGGTACCATAGCTATCACCACGATGAACATTGTACGTTTCAAGTCTATACCATCTCGGATGTGAGAACCATTCTGTGTAGTATGGTTTGGTACGAATAGGAATGTCTCGAATGCATCAAACGTAGAATGCAAAAAACTGAGTTTGCCGCCTTCTGAGAAGGTTGGCTTTAATTTGTCTACTTGATCTCTTAAAAACTTCATTTTAACTTTCTTCTGCCATTAGTTCTAATCCTTCTGATAACACCTGTTGTACGCTTATTTTAGAAGTACATACAAACTCACAAAGTGCCATATCTTCTTCTATTACTTCGTAAATACCTAAATTCTCCATTAGTTCCAGATCTTTAGCCATAACGGCTTTCACTAGTTGTTGCGGCATAATATCCATAGGCATTACTTTTTCGTATTGTCCTGTCACCACATACGCTCTAGGCTCACCGTGTGGGTTTGTATTCACCTTAAATGTCTTTTTCAAAAACCTAGAAATAGGCAATGAAGGGCTTAGTGTAGGTCTAGGATACGAAGGCACTAACCATCCCAATAGCTCATATTGGTCTCCTTCTGGGATTATCGATAATTGATTATCTGAAAACCCAAGATAGCCATCTTGCGCTATTTTACCACCAGTGAGTACATTACCACTAATTACACGAACATTATCCTGCTTTAAATTACCACTGAGCATAGGGCTCACACTAGCTCCTACACGGCTTTTGTAATATCCCGGTGTGTTAAACTCCGATCCCCCTACTGCAATAGTCTGTTCTAAGTTTAAGTTTCCTGTACTGAAGAATTTACCAATGAAAGCTACGTGTTGTGGCTTTACAGTCCAAACTACATCTCCTTTATTGATAGGATCTACTTGATTTATCTGAACTCCAACTAGTCCACTAGGATGAGGTCCCTCGAATGTATTAATTTCGACACCACTTACCTGATTGTAAACATTCTTATCTCTTTTGGTATGAAGGTTTAAATGCACTTTACCATCTGTAAGCATTTTAAGCACTTCAAATCCTATTTTTAAGTTAGACTCTTCTCCTTGCAGCGAAATGTTAAGATCTGGTGCAAGTGGGGCTGAATCAAAACCTGAGACATGTATAGCCTTTGGAATAACATCTGTATCTGCTAACACTCCAAAAGGGCGCTGAACAATAAATGGCCATAAACCCGCTTCAAGCATTAAGCTCTTAATCTCATCTCTAGACTTACTTGAAAATCCAGAAGTATCAAATGTTTTGTAACTAATTTCTGAATCTGCTAGTATTTTAACCTCTAATACAGCTCTTCTCTCACCTCTAACTATATCTGCAATTTCACCACTAACTGGTGAAGTAAAACAAATACTGCTATTGCCTTTGTCAGTAAAGAGACAATCTCCTGCTTTTACTTCATCACCTTGCTTCACTAAAAGCTTAGGAATAAGTCCTTTAAAATCTCTCGGCTTGATAGCGAAAGTAACAGGAGCGGTTACCTCATAGACCTTATTTTCCGGTTGCCCTTCCAATGCGATGTCTAAACCACGTTTTATTTTTACATTTTTACCCATGAAATGCTCTATAATTTAGCTGCAAATGTATGATTTTGATTATAATATAAACACCCCTACAGCAAGAATTGTTTACACCATATTTAATGTCAATAATCTGACTTAATAACCTAGCAAAATGGCGATTTTACGGCTATTTTGAACTGATACAAATAACTACGCTGAACCCAGTTTACTATCTGGCTTTTTAACTCCAACAAAAAGATAGACAAGTCCACCAACTAATAATAAAGAAATACCAAAAAAGACATAGGTAAAGTTGGCGAAAACATTACCATAAATGGCAGCAGAAACTACCGCGCCTATAGTAATCCCTGCTTCTAAGGCTATAAATAATGTAGCCATAGCTCTACCAGCCTTTTCTCCATTAGCCACATCAACAGCCCATGCGAATAATGCGGGAGAATTTATCCCTGATGCTAAACCAGAAAATATAGCTGCTAAATAAAACAACTGCTCTTGTCTAAACATTAACAGCACTGCTGCAATAACCCAAAAACTGGTGCCAATTTTGCAACTATAAATGCGTCCCTTAATATCTGACAATTTACTCGTGAAAACCCGAGTAAATATGGTCGATACTGTCATTATGGATATGAATAATCCTTTATTTTGAATCCCTAACCCAGCAGAATAATCTGGAATCAAGGTAATTATAGCTCCAAACATAGTTACCGTAAGCAACATAAGTATAGCAGGTTCCTTAGCTCTGCTATCCCAAAGGTCTTTTTTATTTAACTTAAAATGTTCCAATTTGAGCATTTTAGGATTTGGCAAACTTTCTTTCATAGTAAATATGAAAAATACGGAGAGAAACGCCAATACTCCTGAAAGATAAAACATATTAGTAAGACCTAAATTTTTCATAATTATACTACTCATCGCATAGCCACTCATCATACCTATATTATTCATAATACCAATGAGACCCATAGCTTCGCCTCTCCTATCTGCTGGTATAATATCTGCTAGGTATGCTACAGATCCAGTAGGCATAAAACCCGTACTAAGACCATGAAAAAAACGAAGTAATAAAAATCCGAATACAAATGCAAAAAGCGGATAGAGTAAAGACATAGTGATACAGACAACGCCACCAAAGATCATAATAGGCTTACGCCCTATAATATCAGCTAACTTGCCACTTATAGGCCTAGATAGTCCAGCAGCTATAGTAAATAAACCAATGGTCCACCCTTTGTAATCTGCACCACCAAGAGTAGTAATGTAGTCAGGAAGCTCAGGTATGAGTATAGTAAAACTAAAAAAGAATAATAAGGTGCTTAGGCAAAGCAGCCAAAATTGAACTGGATATTTTTTTAACAATTGATACTTTTAAATAAATGATCAGACAATAAAAAAGGAGTTCGCATACACGAACTCCTTTTTATATGAAAGCGTAATAAGCTATACAGATACTATTTTCTACTTTTTATAAAATCGTCTATTTCAGGCACCTTTTCAAAAGATTTACCATTCCAAAAACCTAAAAAGTCTACTTTTTGTGGAGACCTCGCAACTAGCTGCTTAATCTCAGGTATAGTGTCTTTACTTATCAACACATTAGTTTTCTGATAGTTCATAGAGTTGCTCACTTTCACTGTGACATAATAAGCTGGCCTTTTGACTACTGGTTTAGTAGGCGGCCGCCCCATTTTCTTTTTTTCTTCTGGTTTATCTTTTTTCTTTCTTCCCATTGTGTGTTTTAGTGCGTGAAACGCTGCAAACATATCAAAGTTTGCGAAAAATAAAATTTTATTGGACTAAGAATTATTCTTTTAGTCGTTGTGATACTTCTCTCCATTCAATATTGTGAATCCTCTATACAGCTGTTCTAAGAAAACTGTACGTACCATGTGATGAGGAAAAGTGAGATTTGATAGGCTCCATTTACCATCTGAGCGAATGGATATGGCATCCGAGAATCCAAAGGCTCCACCAATGACAAAAACCAAATTAGACTTATTTACAAGTAGTTCATTTAACTTCTTGGAAAAAGAACGACTAGAATATTGAGTACCGTGTTCATCTAAAAGAAGTACATAATCACTTTCAGCTATATTTTTCAATATAGAATTTTGCTCTTGAGCTAAACACTCATCTCTGTTGGAGGAGTTTTTAGAGGAGTTTACCACGACATAATGTAATTTACAATATTTACGTAGTCTTTTCAAATACTCCTCTTCACTCTGTTTAAAATACTTTTCTTTTGTAGGTCCTACCACAAGTAGCTTTACAGCCACTACTGTTTATCAAGGTCTATGGTTTCTCCCTGTCCATCTAAGAAGGTATAGTCTAACATTCCTTGCTTGATGTCCACCTTAACTTTTACCCATATCTTATATTTGAAAAACCAATGCAGACGCTTCGAAGGTGCCCCTTGCTTTATATACGCTGCCAGGTAGGGATTCGTAAGCACAGTAAGATTTTTATGTTTAGCAGCAGTAATGAGATAATCAAGGTTACTCTCAATATCATCACTAATAAGTACGCTAGAAGTCACAGTACCTGTTCCCAAACAAGTGGGACATTTTTCTGCGGTCGAAATGGACATTTCTGGACGTACACGCTGCCTGGTAATCTGTATGAGACCGAACTTACTCATCGGCAAAATCGTATGTTTAGCCTTATCGTCAGCCATCGCTTCGCTCAGAGTATTCCAAAGTTGCTTTTTAAAGTTAGGAGTTCGTAAATCTATAAAATCTATAACTACTATACCTCCCATATCTCGCAGTCTTAACTGGCGTGCTATTTCTCGAGCTGCATCTAAGTTCGCAGCAAGTGCATTTTCTTCTTGGTTAGAAGAGCGTGCCTGCTTACTTCCACTATTCACATCTATAGAATGAAGAGCTTCGGTGTGCTCAATAATGAGATAAGCGCCTCCTTGGCAAGAAACTGTCTTACCGAATGAACTCTGAATCTGTTTGTCAATACCAAACTGGGAAAAAATATCTTCCTTTCCTGAGTAATGCCTAAGCACCTTGGGTAAGTTCGGATCTATAGTTTGGAGATGTTCTTTCATTGCTTCATACAGCAATTTCTGATTTATAGTTATGGCAGCAAAGTCATAGCTTAGTAAATCTCTAAGAATAGCAAAACTTTTTTGAGCTTCACCAAGCACTTTATCTCTTGGCTGTGCATTTGGAAGTTTTTTAAAAATATCTTCCCACTTGCCTTGCAGTTCCATTATATCTTGGTGCAAATCTTGTCCTCCTTTTTGTTCTGCCGCTGTGCGACAAATGAGACCAAGTTTGGGTGCTTTGAGACTATTCCCTAAATTTTTGAGGCGTTTACGCTCTTCTAGTGTGCTTACTTTCTTTGATACATTTACGGTATCATAAAAAGGCACTAAAATGAAGTATCTCCCTGCAATGGAAATCTCGGTAGTTAGCCTAGGACCTTTAGAAGAAATGGGCTCTTTTGCTACCTGAACAAGAATCTGTTGATTACGCTTGAGGACTTGGCTTATTTTACCTGTCTTCACCGTTTCCGGCTCCATACTAAAGTTATCTAGATTACCAGAAGTTCTTTTACCTTCTAGCGTTTCGTCGGTTATTTTTAACCAAGACTTTATGTACGGGCCTAAATCGTGGTAATGTAAAAAAGCATCTTTGGCATGACCAATGTCTACAAACGCAGCATTCAATCCTGGCATTATCTTTTTTACCTTCCCTAAGTAGATTTCACCAACTTGGAAACTTCCGCTCTCCGGGCTTCCTTGATGAAGTTCTACCAGCTTCTTATCCTTAAGTAGAGCTATTCTTTCTCCTTCTTGTCCTACGTCTATTATCATTTCGTAGGCCATATTTCTTAAGAATTAAATTATTTCTTTTTCTTGTGTCTGTTTTTTCTCAGACGTTTTTTACGCTTGTGAGTAGCAATCTTATGTCTCTTTCTTTTCTTACCGCTTGGCATAATTTATAAATATTTTTAAAATGTTATTGTTTAATGTTTAACCCTTCAAATCAGCAAGAATTTTTTTGTACTCTTGATTTTCGGGCTGCAAAAGTAACAATTTTTCAAATCTTTTTACAGCTTTTTCAGTTTGTCCTGATTCTATTGACATTATCCCTAGCTGATAGATAGCTGCCACGTGATTAGAATCCCTCTCTGTGACTGCTCGGAGCTTCATTATACCTTCATTCATCACGAGTGACATATCTCCAGATTCCTTACCCTTTTTTATATTTGTTATTGCATCAGAGACGACTATATCTAAATCAGCATCCACTGGTAAAGTAGCATCAGTTACTCGCACAGGTGGAGTGCTATTTTCTGCGTCGGATTCTCTCGACTCAGAGTGTCCGTGATCAAGGGTATCTGCGCTTTTTGTGTCTGATTGACAACCGAGTTGAGTAAGCCCTACTGTGAGGGTCACCCCTAACACTATCAGAAAAGTGTTAATGAAATTAATACTGCTTTTCAATATACGGAAACTTGGCTTAACTTTTTTTAACTTTCTCTACAAAAGTCTTCGCTGGCTTGAACTTGGGTATGTTGTGAGCAGGAATTGTGATTTGGGTATTTTTTGAAATATTTCGCGCTATTTTTTGAGCTCTGCGTTGTACAATAAAACTCCCAAAACCTCTGAAGTAAACATTGTCTCCTTTTACTAGAGAACTCTTGACTACTTTAAAAAAACTTTCGACAGTCTCTTGAACAACTGCTTTTTCAACACCTGTTCTTTCAGATATTTCGTTAACTACGTCTGCTTTAGTCATTTTATGTATATTTTAGTTTAGTGAATGCGAAAGTACTTTAAAATATCAATTATTTGTCCACAATGACTTTTTTTGCAAGAGTTTTGATAATGAGCTCCATAACAAATAGTATCATCAAATGGTACACACAAAATAAACGAGATCTCCCTTGGAGACATACCAAAGACCCTTATAAAATATGGCTATCAGAGGTCATGTTGCAGCAGACTAGAGTACAGCAAGGACTCCCATATTACGAAAATTTTTCTGCTACTTTTCCCACAATTACTGATTTTGCCAATGCCGACGAGCAACAAATACTAACTATGTGGCAAGGTCTAGGATACTATTCGAGGGCTAGGAATATGCACACTGCCGCTAAGCAAGTCGTGGAACTTCATAACGGTATATTCCCCAATAATTATACAGATATAATAGCACTAAAAGGAGTAGGGGAATATACTGCTGCAGCTATTTCTAGTTTTGCATTTGACCTGTCTTATCCTGTCATAGATGGTAATGTGTACCGCGTAATAACCAGACTATTTAACATAACCGATCCTATCAATAAACCTGCAGGACATAAGGCTGTGAATGAAGTAGTTAAAGCAATATTTGACCAAGACAGACCCGCTCTATTTAACCAAGCTATTATGGAATTTGGTGCACTGCAATGTACTCCAAAAAAACCGAAGTGTGAAGAGTGTCCTCTTCAGCCCAATTGCTCTGCATATGAGCTGGATAAAATAGCACTTTTACCATACAAAGATGCAAAGACTAAAGTAATTCCTATCACTCATAGCTACCTCGTAATCCATCATTTAGACAGTACATTTATCCAGCAACGTACAGCGGGTATTTGGCAAAATTTACATCAGTTTCCGCTAGTAGAAGAAGAACTAAGCCCCAACGAGGTCATAGAAGCATGTAAGAGATTAATAGGCAACGATATAGCTCTAACTTTAGGAGATAGTTACACAACAACACATCTGCTCTCCCATCGTAAAATAAATGCACATTTTCATAATATATACGTAGATAAGAAACCACATTTTTTAAAATTCGATATATTTGAAACACTGTTAGCAGACATAGGTGCCAAATATCCTATTAGTGTGCTGATACAGAAGTATCTGAACCAAGCAATAGCAAATGATAAATAAAGTAATACTAGTAGGTCACTTAGGTAAAGACCCAGAAGTGAAGTACCTCGATAAAGATAGAGCTGTAGCTAATTTTTCTATAGCTACTAATGAACGATACAATGACCGAAATGGAAATAAAGTAGAAACTACAGAGTGGCATAATATAGAAATGTGGGATGGTCTAGCTAAGGTAGCTGAGAAGTACCTCAAAAAAGGATCGCTTATTTACGTGGAAGGGAAATTAAAGACTGACGAATACGAAAAAGACGGAATCAAAAGATACAACACCCGTATACGTGTGAATACGCTCAACATGCTGGATAAAGCTAGCGGTAACTCAGATGATATTAGCACACCTACTCCTGCTAATTCTGCTCCAGCTCCAGTAAAAAAAGTAGAGGAGCATAATGAAGCTGCCATAAAAAATATCATACAAGATGGAGACGACGATTTACCATTTTAAGCTAATTTTTAATATCCATTGAAAAGCGACTCAGAACCCTATCAACAGGTTTTCATCCTTCTACAGCAGGCAGATTTAGCTGTAGGGTCAGATGTCTTAGCAGGCATCTTCGGAATTGTTATTATTTTTCTTTTCTTAGGCCTATCCGCCCTCTTTTCTAGCTCAGAAAACGCTTTTTTTAGTTTAAGTCCAAGTCATCTAGTAGAGCTCAATGAAGAGAACTCTCCAAGCAGTGCATCCGCTTTAGATCTAATTAATGAGCCTGATCGAAAAACTGGAACTCAAAGGCTGCTAGCCACCATACTGCTGATGAATAACCTCATCAATATTTTTATAGTCATTTACTCCAGTTATCTCTTTGAACGATTTTTTGACTTGAATAACTGGCATACTCCACTGGGCATCATAAATCCTAACTTCCTCCTACAGGTAGTCCTCATCACATTTTTACTGGTATTGCTGGGTGAAATCATACCTAAAATTTATGCATCTCAAAACAACCTGAAGATAGTTCGATTAATGGCAAAGCCACTCAAGATATGCTATACCATATTCAAGCCTATGATATTACTACTCGCAGGTAGTTCATCTTTATTTGATAAATACTTGAAAAACAGGATGCACAGCATCTCTATGGAAGAACTGTCTCAAGCGATAGACCTAGCGGATAAAAATAAGGACCTAGAAGAAAAGCACATCCTGAAAGGCCTCATTAACTTTGGTAATACTAGCGTAAGGCAAATAATGAAACCTAGGACTGAGGTAAGCTGTATAGACATAAGTACGGAAGCTCAGGAGCTACTAAAAACGATCAATAGCGGAAGCTATAGTAGGATACCCATCTACGAGGAAAGTTTTGATCAGGTAAAAGGCATACTCTACATCAAAGACCTGCTTCCACATATTCATAAAACAGCTAATTTTAACTGGCGAGACCTCATACGTCCTACACTTTTTGTCCCTGAACATAAGAAAATAGACGATCTACTTCAGGAATTTCAAGATAAACGTGTACACATGGCCATAGTCGTAGATGAGTACGGTGGCACGAGTGGCATAGTCACTATGGAAGACATACTCGAAGAAGTATTTGGTGAAATAAAAGATGAATTTGACGAGGCAGAACTAATGTACTCTAAGTTGGATGAGCATACTTATATCTTTGAAGGTAAAACTGCTCTCCACGATATCACCAAGATTATAGATCTACCTATAGACTATTTTGAAAAAGTAAAAGGAGACTCGGAAACTCTAGGTGGTCTACTGATGGAAATACAAGAAGGAATCCCAAGTAAAGGTGATAAAATAATCTACGATAACATAGCGTTCACTGTGGAGAGTGCGGATAGCCGCCGTATCAAACGCGTAAAAATGCACATAGAAAAAAGACTAAACAAGGATGAATCTAATGCGTAATACACTTATCACACTAACTATACTCGCCGCTACGGTAGGATGCCAAGACTTCACACCTAAACCAGAGGCTTATCCACGTATCCTATATCCTGAGCGTACTTATGAGGCCGCACCTACAGATAATTGCCCATTTAACTTTGAGATCCCTGCATACGCAGAGTTAATGCCTTATACAGGCTTAGGTGGCAAACCGTGCTGGTATAATCTGAGCTATGGACAGTTTGATGCTACACTCCATCTCAGCTATGTGCCTATTAATGGACAAAGGGACTTAGACAGTCTGGCTGAAGATGCGTACAAAATCGTATTTAAACCGCACATACAACGAGCTGAGGAAATCATACAACGAGAAATAAGTGACACCACTAAAAATCTGAGAGGCATGATCTATGACCTAGAAGGCAAAACCGCTACTCCATTTAATTTTTATCTGACGGATAGCAAGCAGCACTTCTTCAGAGGCTCATTTTATTTTAATAGTCAAACTACCCGTGATAGCGTGCTTCCTATTTATAACTTTATAAATGAGGACATTATTCATACGCTAGAAAGTTTTGAATTTAAATAGCAGAGTTTTATTTAATAACACTCAAAAACAGCATATCCCACCTACTTCACCCTAAGCGTCCTGCCTATCCGAAGTGTAGTGGTGCGGCTGATACGATTTAATCTACAAATCGTATTCACAGAAGATCCATATCTTCTAGAAATCCCGGAAAGTGTATCTCCTCGTCGAATTTTATGGTATCTCTTAGCGTTAGCAGGAACCACATTTGCTCTGGTATTTCCTTTTCTGACATAGGGAAACCACGTATGATTCACAAGAGCTTGTGTGTCCTTCAGCTGAAATGATTCAAAATCTATAATCCGAGCAGGATCAAAAGCCTGACCCATTAATCGTGTTTCGAAGTGCAGGTGAGGCCCAGTGCTTCTGCCCGTGCTACCTCCGAATCCTATAACCTGCCCTGCACGTACCGTCTGATTACGCACGACCAAAGCTTCTGATAAGTGACCATAGATCGTCTCTAATCCATTGTAGTGTCTGATGAGCACATAATTACCAAAACCTCCTGGATTATACCGCTGTATTCTCACCACTCCGTCAAAAGCTGCATATACAGGGTCGCCTATATTCAGTTTGATATCTATACCCTTATGCCATCGGCTTCTTCTCCATCCATACTTACTCGTAATATGCCCCTGAAAGGGATGAACGTAATCACACCCTTCTTCGCTAAGATCCAGTAGATATCCTGACTTCATAAGCTCATAGTTGTAGGCTGGAAGATCTATATTTTGCTTATCCCAACTCGTCCCGTAAATATGCTGAGCAGGCAATAGCCCGAGGTCAAAGTCCCAATGATTAATCTCTTTTATCTCTACACCTGAAGTATCCCCTTGCTGAGCAGAAACGCTCATTACTAGCGAGCATAATATGACTACTATGCTATACTTCCAATACTGCTCTAATCTCTCTCTCATCCTCTCTTAATTGGTTTTTCAAAATAGCTACGCTGTCAAATCTTTGCTCGTCTCTAGTTCTAGATACGAATGCTATAGATATCTCCTGATGGTAAATATTTTTAGCAAAATCGAAGATATGAACCTCGACACTCCATTTCTTATCTTCAAATGTAGGATTGTAACCCACATTGAGCATTCCAGCGTGCTTTATTTCATCTATATATACCCACACCGCATACACACCATTTTTGGGAATGAGCTTGTAGCTACTATTCACACGCACATTAGCTGTAGGATAACCTATAGCGGTGCCTCTCTGCATACCTTCTTCTACCTTACCCGTGATAGTATATTCTGTACCAAGGAATACCTTGGCCAAATGAACTTCACCAGCTAAAAGTGCTGTTCTGATCTTGGTACTGCTGACTATACTCTCAGACACATCTTGAGCAGAGATTTCTTCCATCTCAAAATCGTATACTTCCGCGAAGTTTATCATCTCTACCATACCCCCTTCTCTATTGCGGCCAAATCTGTGATCATAGCCTATGATAAGTTTAGACAGCGTCAGTTTTTCTACCAGTATATCTCGCACAAACTCAAGAGCTCTCAACCTACTAAATTCTTTGGTAAAAGGTATAATCACGAGGTAGTCTATTCCAAGACTCTCCACCAGATCTACTTTTTCTTCGATCGTAGTGAGCAGTTTTAACTCATTATCATCTGGATAAAGGACGAGTCTAGGATGCGGATAAAAGGTAAGAAGTACGCTCTCTCCTCCTATCTTTTTCGCCTCATTGACTACATGTGTGAGGATCTTACGGTGCCCAAAATGGACACCATCAAAAGTACCCTGAGTGAGGACCACGGGCTTATCCGTTTTAAACTCTGCTATGTCATAAAGTACTTTCACTGGCTAAACTGCTGTGCGTATTTGAAAAAATCTTCTGTTTCTTTTATGTCTTCCATATCTACGGCATCCTCCACTTTATAATCTCCTATAAAAGTACGTACGAGGGATGACATATGTGCTCCACTCTCTAATGCTACTCCTAGATCTCTAGCTAGAGATCGGATATAAGTCCCCTTGCTGCATTCTATAGTAAAAGCTACAGTAGGAAAACTACTCGCGTCTATATCATAGGTGTAGATATGTGCATCACGTATTTTGAGCTGGACTACCTCTCCTTTGCGGGCGTGCTCGTATGCTCTTACACCATTCACTTTCACAGCTGAATGCTGCGGTGGTACCTGCTTGATATCTCCCCGAAAAGCAGCTACTTGCTCCTCTAAAAAATCTGGCGTGATATGCTCAGTAGAAAAAGTACCATCTACTTCTGTTTCCAAATCAAAGGATGGAGTAGTCGTTCCTAGTTCGAAAGTTCCTTTGTACCCTTTTTTTTGTGTCTGGATGCCTTCTATCTTCTTGGTATACTTACCATAACAGACTATGAGTACTCCTGTAGCTAGTGGGTCTAGTGTGCCAGCATGTCCTATTTTCTTTATCCGCGAAATATTGCGAAGCCTCTTTACTACATCAAAGCTAGTCCAC
Organism: uncultured bacterium; assembly: GCA_963933305.1. GTDB lineage: Bacteria > Bacteroidota > Bacteroidia > NS11-12g > UBA9320 > UBA9320. Next base: position 6,817 of record CAWVTM010000006.1, on the reverse strand, counting down.
GTAAGTGGTTTATTTATAATCAAAAATCCTCCTTCTTCTATGGGTAATTCACTCATGGTTATTTCTGTGCGAGACGGTATAAGACAAAGGCTATAAAGCCAAAAATAAGATTAGGTATGGTCACTGCTAATAAGGGATGCATAGAACCACTAGAGCCGTATGCTAAAAAAAACTGAAACACTATCAAAAAGGTAAAACTAAGCAATAACCCAATACCGAGATTTAGGCCAATGCCGCCTCTGGTCTTTTTAGATGCCACGGATACGCCTATGACGGTGAGTATGATGATGGCGAATGGCATGGCAAACCGCTTATATTTCTCTGTAGTATAAAAGAATGTATTCCCTGTACCTCTCATCTCCTCTAAGCTTATCATCTGGTCTAGTTCGCTCAGATTAAACATCTGTACGTCATCATTTTTTCTAAAAAAATCTTCCGGATTAAATGCTATCATAGTATCCATAGTAGTACCTTTAGTCAGTATCTCATTACCCTCTACAAACTCGCGTGTCCACCACTTCGTCAGCTTCCACTTCTGTGTTTTTTCATTCCAGTTTAGCCGCTCTGCATACAGCTTAGATTTAAGCTCCCCATTTTCTATATTTTCTAGGCTTATCTTAAATCCAGCACTATCACTGAAGTTAAAATTTCCCATACTGAGGATCTGACCCGGAGATATCTGTGTCTTTATCTCAGACAACGTATAGCGGGTCCGGTCTCTGATATATGTATTTTCAAAATCTACACGTGTTTTATCTGCGTGCGGTATAATCCAGGCGGAGAGTGCAAAAGAAAATAATGCTAAAAATATGGATGTAATAAAATAAGGACGTAACAACCTACGGTATGAAACTCCTCCAGCTAGCATCGCTATTATCTCAGAGTTTTGTGCCATCTTAGATGTGAAAAATATTACCGAGATGAATACGAAAACCGGACTAAAAAGATTCAGTAAAAAAGGAACCCAATTTACGTAATAGTCAAATATAACCTCCGTAAACGGAGCACTATTTTCCATAAACTCGTCTATCTTTTCAGATAAATCAAATACAATGATAATCACCGTAAATAAGCCAAGAGCTAGGGCAAAAGCTCCTAGAAATCTCTTAATGATATATACGTCTATTTTGGTTAATCTCACTACGCTGTACTACTGCAATAATCCAAAACCCAACATTACAAGCTTGGTTTAATCTTGCGTATAGCCATTGCAAATAAATGTGAAATAGCCTCACTTTCTTCTAAAATCGGATTAATAATGGCAGAATCAAGATAGTTTTCTTCTTTAATGAGGTCCAGCCAATACTGACAGCCGTCACTCGCTTCTTTCGCTTCACTTAGTTTTCTCAGAAAATACTCTGGATTTTGCGTAGCTGTGAGACCTTTAGACTTAATAGCCATATCCGTAGCTCGGTCTATAAGATGACCTCGTACCAGATTACACATTGCTACTTCAGCTGGAAGTACCAATGCTATCTTAAGACACGTTTTACTCAGTAATTTTGCTCTTTGGTATATATCTGCTATCATAATCTCTGGTCTAATTTAGCTACCATACTATTTTTCCAAGGTAAAAAGGTGTCTGCTAGTATATGCTTACGGGCCTCTCCCACTAGCCATAGATAAAACTTAAGGTTGTGCTCACTAGCTATCTGAGCACCGAGGTATTCCTTGGCTTTAAATAAGTGCTTGAGGTATGCTTTACTATATTGCGGTGAGAGATCGTCATCTACTGCTGAGTAATCATCCTCCCACTTTTTGTTTCTCATATTCATAGTACCGTCTTTAGTAAATAGCCATCCATTACGGGCATTTCGTGTAGGCATCACACAGTCAAACATGTCTACGCCTCTATGGATACACTCCAATATATTACTCGGAGTCCCTACACCCATCAGGTATCTTGGCTTGTCCGTGGGTACTATAGCACAGATCTGCTCCGTGATACGATACATATCCTCGTGCGGTTCTCCTACAGATAATCCTCCTATGGCTATACCATCGGTATCTTTACTCAGGCAATACTCTGTACTCTCTAGTCTAAGATCTTCGAATACACTCCCTTGTATAATAGGAAATAACTGCTGCGAATGTCCGTAGATAGGATCTGTCTCCGTAAATCTAGTGATACATCTATCTAACCACCTATGTGTGGTATGCATAGAATTAGTAGCATATTCTCTAGTAGCTGGATAGGGTGTGCACTCATCAAAAGCCATAATAATATCTGCTCCGATAGTACGCTGTGTGTCCATCACATTCTCTGGAGTGAAAAGTAGCTTATGTCCATCTATATGACTTCTGAATAGCACGCCTTCCTCTGTAATCTTACGCTGGTCAGAGATACTATACACCTGAAAACCACCACTATCTGTGAGCATAGGCCTATCCCAATTTATAAACTTATGGAGTCCCCCAGCACCTTTTATGATGTCCAGTCCTGGTCTGAGGTAAAGGTGATACGTATTGCCAAGAATTATCTTAGCATCTATGGTATTTTTGAGCAGCGACTGGTCTACGGCTTTCACCGTGCCTTGTGTACCTACTGGCATAAATATAGGCGTAGGTATATCACCGTGATCTGTGGTGATAAGTCCTGCCCTAGCTTGAGTATCTTTTTCGGTGTGTTGGAGATTGAAAAACACTATTGGAATATTAAACTAAATTGGATGAGCTTAGGAGATACACGCCCTAGACTGCTCGCATACACGAACTCGTCTGGCACTAGCTGATTGCCTATACCATTGCTTAATTTTATCTCTGGGCTAAATTTGAAAAACTCGTAATAAATATCTAAACCAATGCCTACGTCATACGAAAGTGTATTGGGATAAAGTGCTACAATAGGTTTGGTATCACTCCTATCTGTATCTACATCACTCGTGAAATCAAAACGGTAGGTAAATCCAGCTAAAGCATACACTCTCACATTTTTATGTCGGACACTTTTATACTCAAAAGTAAGTGGAATTTCCATGTATGTGGCTTCTATTTCGGCTATTTTCTTTACATTATCAGTGAACTGATAGTTCATATCTCTACGAGCAAACTGTATGTTTAGCATCGTACGTAAATCCCAGCTTTCTCCCAGCCTAAAATTTACCAACCCTCCTAGACCAAAGCCTGGATACCGAGTAGACTCTATAGTTTGAAGTGAGTCGTAGTTAAAATTATTATCTGTGACCGTGTATTTCAGCTTAGCTGAGTTGCCCATTATGCCAAACCCAAAACGGACTGGTTTTCTGTCATACAGTGGATTAGTCTCCTGAGCCTGAGCTGCAAGTCCTGATACTATAAGTGCAAAGCTGATTATTATTTTAAACCTGTGTATATCGAGCATACGCCAAATGTTAAACGTCTATCTTCTACTTTTTCGTACTGCACGCTACGCATTATTTTTTTGAAGTCTTCTCCCTCTGGAAAAGCACGTACAGATGCTGGCAAGTAGGTATATGCTGCACTATCTCCGGAGAGTACCTTACCAAATAACGGAAGTAACGTTCTGTTATAGATAGTAAACAATACACCAAACAGTCCTTTAGGCTGTGTGAGCTCTAATATCATAGCTACTCCTCCAGGCTTTAGTACTCTGCGTATCTCAGAAAGCCCTTTATCCAGATTCTCAAAATTACGCACACCAAAAGCCACAATTACCGCATCAAATGACTCGTCATCGTAGTGTAAATCTTCACTATCTCCAGCATCTAGTCTCATGTTAGTGATTCCTTTTGCCTTGATTTTCTGACGTCCTATCTCTAACATACCCTCAGATATATCTACTCCTATCACCTCATCTGGCTCTAGAGATAATGTGGCTATGGCAAAATCTGCCGTACCCGTGGCTACATCTAAAATGCGTTTAGGCTTGTACTCTGCGAGCATTTTGATGGCTTTTTTTCTCCATCCTCTGTCTATGCCGAAGCTTAGAACACGGTTTAAGAAATCATACCTGTGTGCGATGTTATCAAACATCTGCATCACTTGTTCTTTTTTGGAGCCGTCGGCTGCGTAAGGTTTTACGTTGGTACCCATTTTTATTGCTTTGCAAAGGTAACACTTATGATCGAGAGGAGTTTAGTGAATTATAGAATGATGTTAGACCAAATTTCCAAATCTCCTGCAGGTATTACACGTGAGCAAAAAATAAAACTTAAAATTTGACTTCAACTTAAACTTAGACTTATCTCCTACCTTTGCACAGTGAAATTTGAAAAAGCAACATTTTTAAGAAGCTACGGAGCTGTACAGCAGATTCAAGATGAGAAGACACCGCAGTTTGCTTTTATAGGTAGAAGTAACGTAGGCAAAAGCTCACTCATTAATGCACTAGCTTCTAAAAAAGACATGGCTAAAACCAGTTCTAGGCCTGGAAAAACTCAGCTTATCAATGTTTTTGATGTAGAAGGACATATTCACCTAGTCGATTTACCCGGATATGGGTACGCCAAAGTATCTAAAAAACTTAGAGAAGAATTTGAGGGACTTATCACTGACTACTTATTACGCAGTGATACACTCTATATTGTATTTATACTCATAGATGCTTCTATACCACCACAGCGTATAGACTTAGAGTTCGTAGCGTGGTGTGGCGAACACAAAGTACCTCTAGGTATAGCCTTTACCAAAACAGATAAGAAAAAGAAGAAAAATACGGAAGCTAACATGCTTGCCTTTGAGGAAGAGATAGGACAGTTTTTTGAAGAATTACCGGTAATACTAGAGACCAGTGCCAATAGCAAGCACGGCATAAAAGAACTAGGGGACTGGATAAACGAGCAGATGGGGCACGTGTAATAAATAACTCCACTCGAGTGCGTAAAATGGAGAGTGGGCATGAGTAGTCTTACTCCTTTTATTAGGAAATTATTTTAGTATATTTGGAGAAATGAAAACAATACTACAAACTCTTGCTGATGACTTATTACAAACGCTTGTAAACGTTTACAAGCAACTATCTAATGGCGCACATAATCAAAATAGACGCATGTTTGTGTGCGAGTTGCGTCTATACTAATGTTGGCAAACATTGAAGAAAACTATGCGGAAATTTGAAAATGTTGAATATACAAGGCCTTTTGAATTACTGTTATTATTTGCTTTAACAATACTTGTGTTTTCCGGAATGATATTCTTACTGAATAGAATTTTGGATTTTGGATTGATAAAAGGAATTTTAGCGTTGGTTGTCGCTGGAATTTTTTTCTATATTTTTAAAAATAAATTTATAGTAAAAGTTTCAGATTTTGAATTAACATTAAATAAATTGGAATGGAATAAGAAAAGTGTTGATTTTAAAAATTTAGAATATTATAAAATTCATTGGATGCTAGGAGCTGGAATAAAATTTAAGCTCAAAAACGGAAAAACTTTACGAATAAGCTCGAATGATAATTTCTGCAATTCCGAACAGTTTGTGAATTTATGCCATAACATTGACTCAAAACTATTGAAATTCAATAACGGACAAATAATAAGAAAGAAATCATTTTTTGAAACTAAACAAGGTTATTATTTTGCTGTTATTATGACAATTTTATTTGTGATTGTGACAGTATATAAATTATTTACAGATGAGAAAATTAATATTCAAAACTTTGCAATGATCTTAGTTTCGTTACGAATTATTTGGAGTGGAGTTAAATGGAAAAGAAAATAACGATTTGCCAACATAGAACTGTGCTTAAAAACAACTAAATATTAACTTTTTTTTTAGTTTACTAGTTTCAATGTGCTTCGGTAAGTAGCATCCTACTTTACTCCTGATTTTACGATTGCAAACTCCTGTTTTAGCAACTTATTACACATGGCCAATAACGCTAACTTTTTACTCTTGCCCTTGGCCACTATCCTCTCAAATAATGCCCCGTAAAAGATCTGTGTACCAAAGCCAAGTATCAACCCACATCACCTCTACTCCACCACTACTCGCTTGATATCATACGCTAGATTATCCGTGATCACCCCTACGAAATAGGTGCCTGGAGCAAGTCCCGAAAGATCCAGTTTTTTGGTCTTGGTTTTTCCTTTGAGTTGTTCGGTAAGGACCACCTTACCTTGTAGATTAGTAATCTCTACCGTGCAGCAGTCGTGCTTATCTGCAAACTCTAGATTAAGCTCACTACTCGCAGGATTGGGATACAGCTTAAAGCTATAGATAGGCTTAACTAACTCCTCACCACTGGCTAAACTAGCATCATACATAGCTAAAGTGTATTGACCTTTTTTCAAGTTACCTATACGGATAGTACCTCGCTTATCAAAAAGTGAACCCATATTTTTGGTATAGTCTGCGCACACTTCCCAAGCACTCGTACCATTGGGTCTGTAGAGTAATACTAGACTGTCCTCTGTGATACGTATAAGCTCATTATCTAAGTACCCGTAGTCTGCAGAATTAGTAGTCAATCCACTGTATATAATCTCACTACTTATCTGTACATCATCCTCCCAGATACCGTCTACCGTCCAGTATCTCTGGCGGCTAATCACTGCACCAGTAGGTGCTCCATATGTACCGTCTGCAGGTGCCCAGTGATGTTCTACTCTGAGCAGTATAGAATCCCCAGGGGACACATTCGCAGTTATTTTTTTCATCATTCCCTGAGGCATGGTGATAGGCGTATTATCAGCTATCACGGCCCAGTCTGTAGTGACTGCATCACTGATCAAATCATCAAAATCAAACGACCAGTATACTGGCTCAAAAGGACAATTAATTACAAAGCTCTGCTGACTATTCATCAGTACTATCTGTACATCATGTCTCTGCCAGTCCGCACTAAAAGCAGTTACTTTAGCTACTACATTGGTATAT
>CAWVTM010000005.1:0-37044 GCA_963933305.1 uncultured bacterium | reverse complement strand
CCTAAGTCCTCGTACTTAGTGAACTTGCCATCGTGCCAGAGTTCTTCTATCTCGTAGAAGTCTCTCACTTCTTTTTGGAATACGTGTACCACTACATTCACATAGTCTAGGAGTACCCATCTATTTTGTCCTTGCCCTTCTCGGCTATTGGGTTTTTCACTCATAGTCTCCCGTACCACATCCTCCACACTATCCGCTATGGCTTTTGCTTGCCTGTCGCTATCTCCGTGGCATATTACAAAATAGTCCGCTGCTGCTTCATTGATGTGCGATAGATCTATCTTCACGATATTCTTCGCTTTCTTTTCCTGCATGCCTTTTACTATTACTTCTGCTAGTACGTCTGCCGGTTTAATATTTTTTGCCATTTAATGCGATAACTTTGCTGCAAAATTAGTCTAATACTTTAATCCGCTTTCCTTTTTGCACTCGTACAACATAGATTTTGTAAATGAGGTAGATTCTACCAACACCTACCTGAAGTCTCGCATAAAACAAGGGGTTGTAAAACAGCCATATGCAGTGAGTGCTGGCAGCCAATCTGCAGGTAAAGGACAGCGAGGGAATCATTGGGAAAGTAAGCCTCATCAGAATATTCTAGTCAGCCTTTTGGTCTCTGATCCTGGAGATGTAGCAAGCCTATCTTGGTTAAATCATGCTGCAGCACTTTCAGTCGTAGATGTGCTCACTAAAATGGGTGTGAAAAATAGTGCTATAAAGTGGCCAAATGACGTATACGTGGGAGAGCGGAAAATAGCAGGGATTCTCACAGAAAATATAGTTTCAGATAAACGAGTGAGATATGCTGTAATTGGCATTGGACTGAATGTAAACCAACGAAGATTTGAAGAATATAAGGCTACGTCAATATCTTTAATTACCGGAGAAGAGCATAATACTGTAGATGTACTTCACTACCTATATGATTCGTTTTATCAACGAATTACCGAAAATAGCAGTTCATTGCTCGAAGAGGTGAATGCTAAGTTATATAAGCTGGGAAAAAATGTAACCTTTGAGAGAGATAACCGTATGGAAGAATATCAGATATCTGGTATTCACTCCAGTGGAAATTTACTGGTAAAAAATGGGGAAGATATTACTCAACTAGAGCATCATAAAGTAAAATGGATACAATAAAACTATGCATAGACATAGGAAATACCTCTACTAAGGCCGCCGTATATAACGGAGACAGTGAAATAGAATATATCGAACTATTTACAGTAGATGACTATAAGCGAATCACAGCAAAGCCTACAGAGCTACTAGTTTCCAAGACTGGAAGCTATCCTGAACTCGAAGCTTTACTTAGACCGGAGCACTATCTCAGCCATACTACTCCACTACCTATAGCATTGGATTATGATACACCGCATACTTTAGGCAGAGATCGTATAGCTACTGCGGCAGCGGCATTTTATATAGATCCTATCTCCCCTTGGCTTATAGTAGATTTAGGTACCTGTCTTACAGTAGATTTATTAGTGGATGGTGTATTTCTTGGAGGATTAATAGCTCCAGGAGTGCAGATGAGGCTAAAGGCTATGCATACCTTCACAGCAGGCCTGCCATTGGTAGAATATAATTATGATGTTCGCTTCCCAGGGAAAAGCACTGACGAGTCTCTGCAGGTTGGAGTCTGTCAGTCTATCGGGTATGAATTAGAAGGCTACATACGTGAAATGAATGTACAGTTTCCAGGACTCAAAATCGTTGATTGTAGTAGAGTTGAGATACTTTTTGGGAATGAGGTTAAAAATGAGATATTCGCACGCTCAAAATCAGTGCTGCAAGGACTAAAAAATATCATAGAATACAATGCTAAGAATTAATAAAACATGGGCTGTAGTCTTGTTATTCGCTTCTCTGTCTGCAGTAGCTCAATCTGGCACTAGCTCGCCATACAGCATAGCAGGTATAGGAGAACTAAAGTTTGGAGGGTTTAATCAGCACAAGGGCACGGGTACCACATCCATAGCCCAACGCAGTAAAAACACCTTCTCAGCACTTAACCCAGCTTCTTATGCTAATGTAGGTTTTACTATCTTTGATGTTGGGGCTAGTATGAGTTTAGGCACTCTTACTGCAGAAGGGTTAGATCCATCATCTACTCGGGCTGGTAATTTTAACTATTTTGCTATGGCATTCCCTATAGCTGCCAATAAAAAAATGGGAGTCAGCTTTGGTACTAATCAGTATAGTGATGTAGGGTATACGATTAGGAATAATGAACCAGATACGCCTTCTTATTATAATCAGTATCGCGGCAGTGGCGGACTCAGTAGAGTCTATTTGGGATACGGTATTGAGATAATTAAAAACTTAAATATTGGGTTTAATGCCAATTATATTTTTGGTAATGTAGCTTCAGCCAACACTACTATATATCCGAGTAGTAATACTCGTTTTAGTTTTGTAGATGAGACATACTTTGCGTATGGCGGAGCAAGTTTGGACTTTGGTGCTCAGTATACTGTACAGCAATTTATACAGAAAGAAGGAAAGGAGCAAGTGAGACTTAATCATACAATAGCTGCGTCATACCAGGGAGCTACTCAGCTTATAGGTGATGGATATAGATTTTCACAAACGGTAGTAGGTACTCGTTTTGCCTTAGGGGAGGAAGTACCTATAGACACTATACTTTTTGAAGATAATAAGCAAGATACTACGACTAAGCCTATTGGTTTTACACTTGGCTATACGCTAAACTATGGTGATATATGGTCACTTAGCTTAGAAGCCGAACAAAATTTATGGTCTAGTGTTACCGATGGTAGGTCAGGTAATAAGTTTTTTGATAACACTCGACTAGCAGCAGGTTTTAGTATCATACCACTGCCTAAGTATGGGAACAAAGGGAGCTACCTGAAGAAGATAGAATACCGACTAGGAGCCAGACACGAAAATCTATATTATAACTTTAATGGAGAGCAAATATCAGAAGTTGGCATAAGTATTGGACTAGGGTTACCTATAATAAAGTCTGTAAGAATAGAAGAAGAGAAAGTAGCGATAGTAAGCAGGGTAAATCTCAGTGCAGAATATGTAAAGAGAGGAAGCACAGCAAATGGACTTGTACAAGAAGATTATTTTAACATAGGAATAGGATTAAATTTAAACGACAAATGGTTTACAAAAAGAAAATATCGATAAACAACAAAATGAAAAAGTATTTTTTATTCATGCTAATGGCCTTCGTTGGGATGACCGCGATAGCTCAAGATACAGATGAAGATGAGGATGGAGAAGATGATAGTCCATCTGCTTGCCAAAATAAGTGGGGATCAGATAGTGTGACTACTGCTAAGAAGTTGTCATTATTTAATCAATACTATCAAGAGAAAAAGTACGTAGAGGCATTCCCATACTGGAAGTATCTTTTTGAAAATGCTCCTTGTATCCAAAAAAGAATCACATACAGTGGGCCATATATTATCAAAAAAGCACTCAGAGAAGAGGAGTATAAATCTAGATTTAAAGGGTTAGTAGATACTCTTCTTTTGTGTCACGATAAGAGAATTGAGTTTTTTGGTCAAGAAGGATATGTACTCGGTAAGAAAGCAGACGATATGGCTAAACTTTCTCCTTCAAACCGAGAAGAGGCACTTGTGTTATTTAGTAAGTCGCTACAGATACAAGCAGATAAAACCAAGTATGATGTGCCTAAAGACTTCATCTATGCTGGTGTAAAGCAGTATAAGAAAAACGATTTAAGTTTAGATAGCTTGTTTATGATTTTGGATGAGGTGACTCCCATAATAGAAGCTAACATAGCTATGTATACCGCTGACAGTGTGAGTGCTAAAGATTCTGCTATGGGAGTAAAATGGTTAGCAACTCAGGATGCGGTTATTGGTATGATGAAACCTTACCTAGACTGCGACAAACTAGAGGAACTTAAGAAGCCTTACTATGCGGATAAAAAAAGTGATATCACGTGGTTAAAATCTACTGTGAAGCTGCTAGATAGAGGTGGATGTGAAAGTAAAGCATTTTACTTAGAGTGTTCAGAGGCCTTATTTTCACTGGAGCCGAGTAGTGAAGCTGCACTTAGTTTAGCCAAAGCGTTTGGTAAGCAAGGTGACGATACTAAAGCAGTGGTTTATTATACCAAAGCAGCAGACTTAGCACCCAATGATGATGCTAAATATGAGATATGGATTAAGTTAGCTAAGACTGCTAAAAATAATCAACAATACAGTACTGTAAGGGAGTATGCTCGTAAAGCGTTAGCTATCAATTCTAATAGCGGTGAAGCATATATTCTCATTGGAGATGCATATGCTGCCAGTGCGACTAGCTGTGGTAGTGGAGAACTTGGAAGAGGAGGAGTTTATCTAGTAGCTGTTGATAAATATGCTAGAGCTAAGAGTGTAGATCCTAGTGCAGCTGAAGCAGCACAAGCTAAGATAAATAAGTATACTGGTTATTTCCCAGGAAAAGAAGATGCCTTCTTCAAGGGGATAAACAATGGTGATAGTTATAGAGTAGGTTGCTGGATAGGCGAGAGCACTACAGTGCGTACTATAGGAGGATAATAGCTATGCTATTTCCTAAACATATAACGAAAGCGGCAGTACTACTTACTGCCGCTTTTTTTATGGCTTGCAGTGGTGACAAATCTGCACAAGACATAAGTGATTTTCACGCTACTATGGATAGTCTCAGTGTGGAGGTGGCTAATGAAGTACAAATCACCTATACTGACTCAGCTATACTGCGGGCTACTATAGCAGCTCCTGTGATGAAGAGATTCCCGGACAAAAAAGACCCGCGATTAGAAATGCCCGAAGGCGTACATGCGGTGTTTTTTGATGGTATGGGAGATACCAGTAGTCAGCTAGATGCTAAGTACGCTATGCATTATGAGAAAGAGGACCGTATAGAAATACGTGATAGTGTGCGAGTGCTAAACAGGAATGATGAGGAGATAAAGACAGATGAACTCATCTGGGACAAGAAAAAGAGAAGAGTCACTTCAGATAAGCCAGTACGAGTGCGTATCCGCAATGAGAAAATTATCTTAGCTGAGGGATTTGAAAGTGACGAAGACTTCTTAAACTATAAATTCACCAAGGTGACAGGTATAGTCTATTTGGACAAAGAAATAGGAGAAGAGGAAACCATTGAGGAAGACTAATTCAACCATTCAGTCATTTAATCTATAATTGTACAATGAAAAATTTGCCACGCATTTTACAAATCATCTGGATGCTCGTAGCAGCAGTATCTATTTTCGAAGCATTTAGTATCCTAACTTCTGATAATCAGGAGAAAACTACAGGGTACTTGTTTATAGGAGTAGCTGTATTCGCAGCTATGCGGTACTTTATGCTCCGCAGAAGACAGTACAATAATGATAAGAAAGACGGGAAGTTTAAGTAGTTAGTTTGCTCAGATTATCGTAAGCCCACATATTTTATGCTCGTATTAAAAGAAAGGGTACGAAACAGCTAAAATTTTAGTACTCTTTTCTAAGGCAAGTGTATGTCTCCTCACTTCTAGCATCATTGGCCTCACTATCTCGAATCATTCAAAATTCTAGCTATCCTCATATCTCTTATGTATTAAAAAACTACCTTTGCTAGGAAGAAAAAAAATGAGAAAATCATGGTGGAAAATACTCGCTGTAGTGTGCATCATCTACGCTATCATAGGAGGTCTGCTTATGCCAGCTCCAGATGATATAGGAATACTTGCTAAGACTATACGTAATCTGCATTACCACGTACCTATGTGGTTTAGCATGATTATACTCCTAGTAGTATCTTATGTTTATGGTATAAAGTTCCTGAGTTCAGGAAATCTGCAACACGATAGCATGAGTAGTAGCTTTGTGAAAGTAAGTATGCTTTTCGGACTGATGGGCCTAATGACAGGTTCTTTTTGGGCTAGATTTACGTGGGGTACGTGGTGGATAGAAGATGCCAAGCTTAATGGTGCAGCCATAGGAATGCTCATCTACATTGCGTATTACATACTTAGAAACAGTATAGAAGACGAGAATCAACGAGGTAAGTTTTCAGCGGTGTATAATCTTTTTGCCTTCCCCATTTATATTGTGCTTATTATTATATACCCGCGTATGGCAGAGACGAGTCTCCATCCAGCGAGTGGAGATACTATAGCTTTCAGTAGCTTAGATTTAGACAATGACCTACGTAAGGTGTTTTACTTAGCAGGCTTAGGATGGATACTTTTAGGAGTATGGGTAGCCACACTTAAATATAGATTAACAGAATTAAAAAGAATAGATGAGGAAATATAGTTGGATCACACTTTTACTAGGGTATACTGCTTTGGCACAGACACCTGTAGATGACTTCTTTTATCAAAGTGGAAAAATTTACGTTGTTATTGCTATTCTATTAATCATTTTCAGCCTTATTACGTTCTATCTAGTAAGATTAGATAAGAAGATAACCAAGTTAGAAAAAGATAGAAATGAAGCCTAAAACAATAATATTACTTGTTCTACTCGCTATAGCCATAGCAGGTATATTGAGTACATACTCTGGAGCAGAAAAAAGTTCTACTTTCACAGAAGCAGCAGCTAATCCAGGAGATACATATCATATCACTGGGTACTTAGCTAAAGATATGCCTATGGAATATGATCCTGTAAGCGATGCTAACTATTTTTCTTTCTACCTCAAAGACAAAGATGGTGAAATGAAAAAAGTAGTGTCTTACGAGCCGAAGCAACAGGATTTTGAAAGAGCAGAGACTGTGAATATGTATGGACACGTGGATGGAGATATATTCAGAGCTACTAAGGTAATACCGAAGTGTCCATCTAAGTATAAGGACGAAGAAACCCAAAGAGCGGCCCAAGCGGCAAGAACTTAAAAGCAATGGAAACAATAACTTACGTGGGAGAGAATCTCTTCATCGGTAACTTAGGACATTTTTTTGTAGTCCTATCTTTCGTGGCAGCACTTTTAAGTGGTATTTTTTATGTCAAGGCGTCAGCAGAAAAGGGCACGGACGCGACTCTAGGGAGGCTCTTTTATGTTATACATGCCTTAGCGGTTCTTGGTATATTCGTTACTCTTTTTGTTATTATCCAGCAACATTATTTTGAGTATGCGTATGCATATGAGCACAGTAGTAAGACGTTAGCTCTTAGGTATATGATATCGTGCTTCTGGGAGGGGCAAGAAGGAAGTTTTCTACTTTGGATGGTTTGGAATGCATTACTGGGTATTATTCTCATCTTCACTGCGAAGCGATGGGAGCGAGGTGTACTTGCTATAATGGCACTAGCTCAGGTAGTCCTTACAGCTATGTTGTTAGGCGTTAACATTTTAGATATTTATACATTAGGAAGTAGCCCATTTGAACTGCTCCGAGAGAAGATGCAGGCTCCTATATTCAGTGCACCCAACTATTTAGAAAATCTTGTGGACGGTACTGGACTAAACCCGCTACTTCAAAACTATTGGATGGTGATTCATCCACCTACATTGTTTTTAGGTTTCGCACTTACTATAGTGCCATTTGCCTTTGCAGTGACGTCACTTTTCCAAAAAGAATACAGAGCTTGGATAAAGCCAGCTTTGCCTTGGGCCTTAGCCGGAGGTATGGTACTGGGTGCTGGAATTATTATGGGTGGTTTCTGGGCGTATGAGTCACTCAGCTTCGGCGGCTATTGGGCTTGGGATCCTGTAGAGAATGCTTCACTTGTTCCCTGGTTACTTCTCATTAGTGGGATACACCTTATGCTCATCAAAAAAGTGACGAACGGTTCTACTATAGCGGCTTATACGCTGGTGATATCTACGTTTATAATGGTACTATACGCTTCATTTCTTACCAGAAGTGGGGTGCTTGGAGATACTTCCGTGCATGCATTTACAGACTTAGGTCTGGCGGGTCAGCTTATGCAGTTTGTGGTCCTATTTATATGGTTACCTATTATAGCTGTGACAGACGGAGCACGCAAGAGATGGTATATGATCATACCAGTAAGTATACTGGTCTTACTTCTACCATTTTACACGAAGCTAAGTTTTTATCCACTTCTGGTACTCAGTATTGTAGGTTTAGCATGGTTTGTATTTAATCTGAATAAAAATATCACTAATAAGGCAAGTGAAGATAATATATCAGGACGAGAGTTTTGGATGTTTATAGGATCACTTATGCTCGTGCTGAGTGCAGTACAGATACTTGTCGGGACTTCTAAGCCAGTGTTTAATAAGATTTTTGGTACTAATGCAGTTCCTCCAGAAGACGTAATAGGGTATTATAATATGTACCAGATGCCTATCGCTATTGTGATAGCATTGCTTATGGCTGTTACTCAGTTTTTCAGATACCGCAGTACACCAGACAAGTCTAAGCTTGCTAAAGAGATATTAATCACGGCAGCTGTAGCGGTAGTCCTTACTATGGGAGGCATTTTCCTCTTTGGTATTACTAATCCGATGTACGTTATATTAATGCTTGCTGGGATTTTTGCATTGGTAGGTAATATGACTTACCTAGTGCTGAGTGTACGTAAGTTTAAACTTAGCGGATCGTCCATAGCACACATGGGATTTGGTCTGATGCTTCTCGGTGTATTAGTCAGTAGTGCTAAGAAGCAAGTTATCACAGCTGACTTTAGCGGTCAGATGGGAAATTTTGATGAGAAAGCTCGTAGAGAGAACATGCTTCTTATCAAAGATGAGCCTACTCGATTGGGAGACTTCCAAGTAACCTATCAAGGAGATAGTGTGAGTGGTGATGATATCTACTTTAAGGTGAACTATCAGTCTATAGATGGACTAGAGGAATTCACACTTTTGCCTAATACGCAGATAAATGAGGATATGGGAGGAATACTTCCTAATCCGGACACACGTCACTATCTTACATATGACGTATATACGCACATAACCTCTCTCCCTAAACCTAACGATGATAGTATCTCTTGGCAAAATGTACAAGAATTTACAATCGAGAAAGGAGATAGTATAGTCACTGCTAATGGTGTGGTATACTTTACAGGAGTGGAGCAAGGAGACGGCAAAAGCATAGGACTAAAAAATACTACGCTCGCTAAGGCTAAGCTAAAGATAAAAAGAGGGAATAGCATCCTAGAAGCAAGTCCTATCTTTGGGATCAATGCCAATACCTATTTCAGTATACGAGAAGAAGTGGCTGAGGCAGGATTGCGTTTTGGTTTCGAAGTAAGACCATCAGAAAATGGAGATCCCACTGCGGTATTGGAGATAGCTGAGACCACTCCTCAGCCTCAATTTATAGTAATGAAAGCCATTGTATTCCCGTATATTAACTTTCTATGGTTGGGTACTGTGATGATGGTTATAGGGTTTGGTATAGCGACATGGAATAGATTGGAACTTCGTAAAAATGGGGTATAAGATTACTTTTGTAGGAAGTGGAAATATAGCTACTAATCTAGCTCATTCAATGGATAGAGCTGGGCACAGTATCAATCAGGTGATTAGTAGAAATATAGATAATGCCAAAGAGCTAGCTAGTAAATTTGGTGCTTATTATGGGGCTAAGCCGAGTGAGATGTACAAGGATTCTGATTTTGTAATACTCTGCGTGAGTGATGAGGCGTACTACGAAATATTAGAAGATCTACCTACTGGTATGAGTTCTATCATCTGTCATACTGCAGGACCTGTATCGATGGATATACTGGCTAATTACTCTTCAGATTTCGGTGTCTTTTATCCGCTACAGAGTTTCCGTAAAGAAGAGGTGAAAGATTTACTAGAAGTTCCATTATTTATAGAGTGGAGCAGTGAGAAGGTGAAAGCTAGGCTTTTTGACTTAGCAGACTCTATAAGTAATAAAGTACGAGAGGTAGATTCTGCTCAGCGTGAAAAGTATCATTTAGCTGCGGTATTTGCCAATAATTTTACCAATGCAATGTATACTATAGCTAGCGACTATCTAGTGAGTGAAGGCTTGGAGTTTAATAATTTGCTTCCTATTATACAAGAAACAGCAATTAGACTGAAAAAAAGTGAGCCAGCTGAATGGCAAACAGGTCCTGCTAAAAGAGGAGACAATGCTGTGATAGATAAACATCTAGAGATGCTCGATGACGATCAGCTTCAGAGAGTTTATACCACGCTGTCTCAATACATTAAAAATCGACATTAATATCAGTTTTTTTTGTACCTAAGGCAGAAGTCATAACGATAAAGAGTGAAAAAAAAGATTTTATAATTAACAAGCACATCTACAATTTTTTTTTCGGTTTGTGAAGACTTTAGGCAACGCTTAGAGCAACTTAATCGTCTGAAAGAAAAGGCCTCAAAAGATACCAGTAAAGAAGATAAATGAATAAATTATTTAAGTGGTTTTTCCTACTAGCAGTATTGATTACTTCAGAGTCAGTCAGAGCTCAAGTGGTAGAAATAAATCCTGCTGTACAATGGAAATATGTACGTAGTCAGGTAGTGGAACTCCAGAATAAAAGTGTGTATCAATATGAGTTTCCCGCAGAGAAGGGATTTGATTATATATTTAATGTAACTATCTCTGAGTCTAATATAGAAACTTTTGTGAGGATCTATGATCTTCAGATGAAACCTATAGCCGGCGATGATGCGACTACAGAACAACTAAATTTTAGGGTCCCAGCAAGTGGTACATATATCGTAACTCTGGGATATCAGGGCCCAGAAGGAGGTAATGGCAAGACCCCCATAGATATTAGGCTCATCAGAAGAGAAATAGTAGAGGACTAGAACTGAAATGTATCTAAACATAAAAGCCCCGAAGTACAAAACTTCGGGGCTTTTATTTGGTCTTATTTTTAGGAATTGATTACGGTTATAACCACTGGTTAAAGGTATCTCCACGGAGTCCTAATCGTAGTGTTTCCAGAGGAATTACTTCGTTTGGTGCTATGTTTCCTAAGTTTATATTATGACCATAAAGAGTCATAAACCATACTTGCTGTGATTTTTGAGGAGCCTCCCATAATATAGTGTCTAGTGGAATGTGTTGGAGTATTTCCTCTATAAGTCCAGAGCGTACTTCACCCGAGTTTCTAAAGATACCTACAGTACCACTTTCTCTAGCTTCAGCGATCACTTTCCAGGCACCTGCCTCTATTTCTGCTTTCATCATAGCTATCCACTTATAGGGTGGTATAATTTTTTCGGCATCTTTACTACCTACTTCGCTAAGTACTGTGAAGTCTTTGGCTAACGAGCGTATATACCCACATTTTTCCTCTTCAGATATTTCTATACTACCGTCAGATACTTCTACATGAGTCACATTGTAGCGATCTAGTAATTTTCTGTAATCATCAAATTGTCCTCTGATGACGTATGCTTCAAAAAGTGTTCCTCCAAAATAAAGAGGGATATTAGCATCTTGATAGATTTTTATTTTACGCTCTAGGTTAGGAGTAACTGTGCTAGTACCGAATCCTAGCTTTACGATGTCCGTTTTATCTGCAGATACTTCTAAAAAGTCTTCTACTTCTCTACAGCTAAGTCCCTTGTCCATGACCATAGTTATGCCAGCCTGTCTAGGCTTCACGGTACGCTCAGGAATATTCTTAAGTTTGAAATCTGGATTTATCATTGGTTTATTTCGAGTACAAATCTATAATATTTGAGACATTTTCAAGGTTTTCTGTAAAAGGAGCAAATTCAAACAGCAGAATATACTCCTTCGGATTCATTTTAAGTGCCGCATGTAGAAAGTTATATCCTTTCTCAGAGTGTCCTAAAATAAATGAGTATGACGCTATGCGGTAATACATCCTGTGGTCTTCATCGTGATTTTCGAGGTGCTTTATTAGAAGATCAAGTGCTTCATCTATATCACCCAGCTCAAATTTCGCGTGTGCAAAATCAAGTATAATTTCCGTAGTATCAGAATCTATCTCATACGCTTTTTCATAGTGATAGTAGCAGCGATCACTATTTTCATTGATAAGATATACTTCTGCTAACTCTATATGGTACATGCTCTCATAGCGGTCTATATCGATGGCCTTTAAGAGATTCCGTTCTGCTTCTTTGAGCTTAGCTCCACGCTTGTATACTGTAGCCAGACCAAAGTAAGCATCAGATAAATTAGGATTAAGCTTGATAGATTTTTGATAATTATACTTAGCTGCAGAATCATCTTTTAAGTTCTCGTAGCATTCTGCTATATTACAAAAGACCTCAGCATCAGACTCGTCATTATCTAGGGATAAATTAAAAGAGGATATGGCTTCTTGGTTTTGATCCAGTTCCATTAGGCAGTTACCTTTTCCCAAGTGCCCCATAGTGTTCTCTTCATCTATAGCTATACAAAATTCGTAGGCAGATATGCCTTCTTCGTACTTTTCTTCTTTTTGATGGACGAGACCTAAAAAATACCAAGCACTGTAGTTGTATGGGTCGTTGTCTATTATTTTCTGTAAAAAAGTGACAGCTTCTGTGTGCTGTCCATAGTCTAAGAATAATTTCAGAAATTCTTGTACACTTAGCTCATCATACATATAGTCACTTGGGAATGCATTGAGATAAGAGAGAGCTTTCTTATTATTACCTTGAGCAAAATTTACGCGAGCTAATCTAAGAAGCAATTCGTCATTGGTATTGTCAAAATTAAGAGCAAAAAGGTAGCAATCTAAAGCTCGTTTATATTGTAGACTTAGAGCATAGCAATCCCCTAGAAGCTTAGCTATCTCCGGGTTTTGTGGTTCTATTGTACGGTGTTTTTCAAGTAGCTTAATTGCCCCATTAATATTTCTCTGAGCTATAAATACTTCAGATTTCTTTATTTGATAAAAACTTTCAAATGGGTAGATTGATTCTCCGTATGCTATTGCTTTTGTAGCCTTATTTATTTGTTCGAAGTCAAGGTAATAATCAATAAGTTGACCCAGTTCGTCATTATCGTAAAAAAATGACTCTCCACTTTCGAGCATTCGCTCAAAGTTTTGGGCTCTCTCCTCCATCCCCTCTTCTAAAAAATCACTATTTTCCATCATATTCTATCCTCTCAATCCAAAAATACGCAATATTTCACATATATTAGTACTGCAAATTTCGTTATAAGCCTTTATTTTGCCAACATAATATCTTCAAAAGAATGTATAAGTACGTTATAATTTTGGCAGCGACTCTCCTTAGTTTTACTTCTAAGGCTCAACAGACGCAGCAAGCACCTTGGCAGCAGCAGGTAGATTACATTATAGACGTCACCTTAGATGATGACACACACGAGCTTACAGGCGATATAGCCATTACCTATACGAATAACAGTCCTGATGTGCTTCAGGAAATCTATATCCATCTGTGGCCGAATGCATATAAAAATAATGAGACTGCTTTTGCACAGCAAATGCTCGAAAATGGAGAGACGGAGTTTTACTATGCTAAGGAAAATGAGCGAGGCGAAATGTCCGATATAAGTTTTTTGGCCAATGGCAAGACACTAGTAGCAGAAGCTACAGAGTATATAGATGTGATAAAAGTAGTACTAACTGAGCCGCTCACCAGTGGAGAAAAACGAACATTATTTACTAAGTTCACAGTGAAAGTACCCAAGGTGTTTTCTAGATTAGGTCATGAGGGTCAAAATTACTTCATCACTCAGTGGTACCCCAAACCAGCAGTCTATGATGTCAATGGATGGAATCCAATGCCATATCTAAATCAAGGAGAATTTTATGCTGAGTTTGGTTCATTTAAAGTGGCCGTAACTCTGCCAGATAATTATACCCTAGTAGCTACAGGTGAGTGTATGACAGTAGGTGAACTAGCCTCAGAAAAGGTAGCTATAGATACTGTGCCGGTGAGCTCTACGAGTACTAAGACGATACGATTTGAAGCTGATAACGTACATGATTTTGCTTGGTTTGCTAGTAAGCAGTGGGGCTACGTGACTAAGGAGATTGATCTAGGTGCGACTAAGGTACTAGCCCGTGTGGTAGCTACTGAGCCAGATAAGAAGGATTTAGAGCATATAGAAACAGCTATAAAATACTACTCAGATAATGTAGGGATATATCCGTACAGTCATGCTACTGTGGTGCACGGAGAACTCAAAGCTGGAGGAGGTATGGAGTATCCTATGATCACACTTTGTGATTTTATGAGCGAAGAGGTGATAGTACATGAGGTAGGACACAATTGGTTTTACGGGATCCTGGCGAATAATGAGCGTACGTATCCATGGATGGATGAAGCTATCAATAGTTACTACGAGAGTGAGGCAATGGCTCAGAATAAGAAGCCTGGACTCGGAGATGTCAATACGACTATTATGATGGCATTCGTAAGAGATAAATACTTAACTAATGATTATCAACCTATAGCATCTACATCGGAAGAGCTTACCGGAGCTAACTACGGACTAAGTGTCTATGGACTAGGAGCCAAGTCTTTTGGATATCTCAAAGCGTATTTAAGTGAAGATTTATTCAGAGAGTGCATGCGTACCTACTATGATACATGGAAGTACAAGCATCCACTCCCAGATGACATGAAGCGTAGTTTTGAAGCTACGAGTGGTGAAAATTTATCCTGGTTTTTTGATGAGATACTTACTAGTACTGGCAAGCTAGATTATAGCGTAAAAAAGCACAAAGAAGGCTATGAACTGTCTAACATAGGAGCGATAAATGCACCTGTACCTGTGACATTTACGAAGGGTGATAAGGCGAGTGTGGAGTGGTTTAACGTGAAGCCAGGAGAAAAGCTAGTGATCACTAAAGATAGCTCAGTAACCCTAGCTGTGATAGATGTTAAATCAAAAACACTGGACCTATTTACAAATAATAATAGATCTAAGTCTCCGTATAGACTAAAGCTAGGATCAGGAAGAGATAAAGCAAATGCTAAGGAGGTTTACTGGCTGCCTACTTTAGGCTGGAATGCATATGATAGAATGATGGTAGGCATAGGTGTGCATAATTACGCTCTCAGTGATAAACCTTTTCAGTATCACGTATTACCGATGTATTCCTTTGAGAAGAAGACCGTGAATGGCACTGCGGGTATTAATTGGATACTGCCACTATCAGATACTGCAAATTACCTAGAACTAGGAGTGGATGCTATGAGTTTTAGTTTTCAGGAGAGAAATTTTGGTCAAGAGTACAAATATCTTAAAGTAGCTCCATTTATAGAGTATCAATTACCCAAAAAGACTCACAGAAGTACCATAGAGAGAAGCGTTCGTCTGCAAGTGGATCAGATTTTTTTATCACCAGAGTTTGAGACCAACGATGATACCCTATCTGGTCCACGTACGAGTAGAAGTAACTCAAGGAGTTTTGCTACGGCTACCTATAGTTTTCAGAATAAGCGAGCCATAAATAGCTTCAGTTTTGAGGGAATGCTAGAGTACGGTCAGGTGACAAATAAAGTGGTATTAGGTGACTTATCTAATCCTAAAATTCGCTTTATCCGGACAGATACAGTGACGAATAAGCAAGATACTATTCGCTATTTTCCGAATATAGGTGAAGAAAAAGAGCGAGAAAACTTTGCTAGGGTAAGTGGTGTGTTTAAGTATAATCTAGATATTGGCATAAAGGATATGCCACTAGAACTGCGCTTCTACGGAGCGTACCTGATTCAAGAGTATAAAAATACACAATATCAAAACAGTGTAGGGAGTTCAAATAGTGCAGGGTACTATGACTATAGATTTGATGACTACCTCATGCACCGTAATGCCGATTATGGACTATTCCGAAATCAGATTAGCAATCGTAGAGACTTCTCTAAGTTTGTGGGGCCTTTAGCAGCATCAGACCAGTGGATGCTTTCGGCCAATGTGACGGTACCACTTCCGGGTAAGATACCTTTTAAGCCGTATGTAGAGATTCTTACGTTCAATGATATCAAGGATGTCCCTTTTAATACCGCAGGAAGTAGTTTCTTCTATACTGTCGGGATTGAGGTGGAGTTGATACCGGATAGACTAGAAGTCTTCTTGAATCTAGCTCAAAGCTCAGACGTTTCGGATTACCAAGAGAATGGATTTATTGGAATAGATAATTTCGGTGAGCGAATCACCTTTGTGCTAGATCTGAATGGCTTGAGGCCCAATAAGATTAAAAAACAATTGAAATTATTTTAATAGGAGTTAGAGTATAAATCGGGAACTCTAGTTTGATCTACTCTTCTATTTCTCCCTCATCTGCAAAGGAATAATATCCTCCATCTGTGACTATGATATGGTCTATGATGGTCATGTCTAGGTTTTTTGCAGCAGCTATCAGTTTCTTGGTAAGGCTGTGATCAGCTGGACTAGGTTCTAAGTTTCCACTCGGGTGGTTATGACAGAGTACTAGGTGTGAGGCACTGTTTTCTAATGCCGCTTTGAATATACGCTTAGGGTCTGCTACTGTGTGTGAGATACCTCCGTCACTTATTTTCTCAGATTTAAGTATTTTATTGGCTCTATTGAGAAAAAGTACCCAAAACTCTTCGTATTCCTTATCTTGTAGAGTAGGCCTGAAGTAGGAGTAAGCATCATAACTACTACGGATAAATTGTGAGGTGCTTTCTGCTTTTTTTCTTCGTCCACCCAGTTCTATGGCAGCTATGATGGTGATGGCCTTAGCAGGACCTATGCCGCTTATCTGGCAAAAGTCTTTTATACTTAGTTTGGCGAGCTGGTTTAGGTCATTGTTGGCTAGGTTTAGTGCATCTCTAGCGAGGTCCACAGCAGACTTACTGCGTGTGCCATTACCTAGGAGAATACCAAGTAGCTCCGCATTGCTAAGTGTCTCTCTACCATTAGCTGCTAGCTTCTCACGAGGCTTATCATCCTCACTCCAGTTTTTTATAGATATGTATTCTGCCAAAATAGAAATTCACTAAAAAGCCCTCCCCAAAAAATGGGGAAGGCTTCAAAAATATCATTTTAAAAAGGATACTATCCTAATTTAGCTACGTGCTTCGCTAATTTGCTTTTCACGTTTGCTGCTTTATTTTTATGTATGATGTTTTTCTTTACTAGTTTGTCTAGTTTAGAAAAAGTTTCACGCATTACGATTTCAGCCTCTGACTTGTCTTCAGATAAACGTACTTTCTTTATCCAAGTTCTAGTCGTTTTGTGCTGGTATTTATTCCTAGCTGCTTTAGCTTGGTTGCTTCTGATTCTCTTTAGCGTGCTTTTATGATTTGCCATTCTGTTCTGTTAAAAAAGGTCTGCAAAAGTACGATTATTATTCACTTACAGCATATATCTTGCAGAAAATTAAAATGAATGTAAAGATCGTAGAGTTCTAGTTTGAAGAATCAGTTAAAAACCCTTTCATCATTGCTTTTCAGTCTGTATCTGTTACCTAAAAAAAAGGGCTAACCTAACTCGTCTTGGGTACAGTCCCATTCATAGGGCTTAGTCTTCAGGATGATGTTTAAGTTGTCTGCTTTGAGCACTACGGTACAGTTACTGGGTATCTCACCTTTGATAAAGCATCCAGCTCCTATGGTGACATTATCTCCTATGGCAGTCCCAGCTACTATACTCACATTGGCACCTATCCATACATTGTTTCCTATGGTTATTCCTTTGGTATGGCTCTTTTTGCGGTGATCATATTTGTAGTGATTCTGAGTGGTGAGTATCGCATTTTGGCCTATGTTTACATTGTTCCCCAACTTTAATCCGCCACTCGCATTGATATAGATACCTGGATTATCCCCGGGGTCACAGCAGATGCCTTTATCTATATTGGGCCAGTCTACTATTTTACTGCGAAAGTCTACAGGCCAAGGTACCGCATTATTTACTCTCACTATCTTTTGCCAAAAAAAATACTGACGGAGTACCTGATGATTTTTCATATAGCCGAAGCGAGGACGCTTATACTGCGGCCACAGCCACTTCACGTATCTGCGAAGTAAAGTGTCATCCAATGACTCTGCTATGTTTTTTAATATTCCCAAGATGTTTAAAATCCTTCTTTTATACCAAAGCCGAGGTAGATAAGTATCCCAGTTATCAGTATAGCAAATATGGTCTTTGTGATTAAGTTTTTACCAAATAGAAAGAAGAAATAATTAAGAACCGCTATGCGAAGTATAGTACCAACCATAGCAAACCACGCTAATGCTACTCGAGTAGAGCCACCTATAGTGTAGCCTAAGTAGAGTGCTAAGAACGTTGAGATCAGAAAAATTCCGTTGTATACGAGTTGCTGATTTAGTTTTTTATAGGTGGAGAATGCACTACTAAAGGAGCTCGTCATGAACATGGCAAAGTAAAATAAAATAGTTATTTGGATATAAATCCCTGTTTCCGTCCATTGTTCTCCCAGAATGTAGGGTGCTATCTTATCTCCCCACACTACTAAAATGACCACAGGAAATAGAGCCGCAAAAAACATGGCGTTGAATAGCCAATGTGCCATTTGGGATGCTGCTTCCTTATCTTTTTTAATCCGAGAGATACGCTCAAAAAATACTTGACCTAAAGCCATAGCGAGCATACTCATAGGAAGATAGGATAGTTTATATGCATTGCCAAAATAACCGGCTGACGTTGTCCCGTCAAAAGCTAAAATCATAAATATTGGCATGCTAGTAGCCAAAATATTAAGAAGTGCTGCGGGCGAACTAAAAACAGCAAACGAGCGGTATTTAAGAGCGATGGACTTCAGCGTGTCCGCGGAAGTATTGAAGATTGCAAAAGGCAGTTTTTTAGTGATATGAATAAGGGCGATTAGTTGTCCTAGCAGATGTCCATATATCAGCCCATTGCCTTTGAATAGTTCAATAAAAGGGTGCCCTAATTTATATCCAGCACTAGTAGCTGAAGTAAGTAGCCGATTAGTAGAAATGATTTTGTATTCTTTAGATCTGTTTCTCCAGTTTATTACTGTTTCAGTACAACTCATTGACCAAACGAAAAGTGGTAATAGTAAGAGCGTATTCGAATTTTCTATATTGAAGAACTCTGCTATTGTATTTTTTAGCAGTAGTATGACTATTAAAAGTATTACGGATGTAGCTGTATTTAGTAATAAACTTAATCTGGTGAGATTTTGAGCTTCATGAATGTCGTCTTCCACGACTACCGCCACTTCATATCGCAGCCCTGCTATAGCTACTAGTACTGTAGCCATTTTGAGAAGTCCTTCTAACTGACCAAACTCGTCAGCGTCATACAAGAAATTAGCAAGTATCACAGTAGTACCAAAGCCAATAAGCTGAGCTACAAAGGATCCACTAAAAAGGGTTCCTACATTTTTTAAGAAATCAGATTTAACGATTTTCAAGATGGCAAAGGAAAACTATTCTATTCGTATAATGAAAAAAGAGATTTGACCAAGTGATGAGATATCACTTAGATATAATTCTCATATTTGTATACCTTTATGAATAAGCATTATAACCACATACTCGCATTATTTAGTGTCGTATTAGTATCTGTAGCAGCGTGCAAAGATAAAGTGACCAATACCGAGCCAGAGAAGAGCACGGAGATATCAAGCATAGTAGATCACACCTACAGGCCGTTGGTGCATCATTTTGGGAGTACTAACTGCAGCGGTTGTGGTAGATGGGCTGTGCCGCTGATTCATAACGTAGCTGACGAAATGGGCGACACTATTGTGCCACTCATTACACACTTTAAGTATGAAGATATATTCATCACTCCATCTAGCACGGCTATAGTGGACGGGATAGTAGACTCTAGGTACTCTCCGCAGGTATGGATAAATGATCAGGATATTACCTTCGATATCATAAATAGTGGTCAGCGACCGAGCGAGGTGGAGGTAATGAAGAGACTCAGACTATTAGCTAGTGGTGATGCAGATGCGTATATCGGTTTTACAGCTGCAGATAATGATAGAGGAAGATTAGACGCTACTTTACAAATAGAAAATTTCAGAGACGATTCGGCTGCATATTTCGTGGAGATATACACTATGAGAGATGGGGAAATAGCCAGTCAGGCGGGTGCAGACCCATACGTAGCCACTCACTACAAAGTAAATAAAGGCGGCCACTTTGGTGGAATGGGAAAGGAGTTGAAATTGGGAGCAAATGAGCTTTTTTCTGAAAACCTGGAACTCATTCCGTGCTACGAATGCGAAGGTGCAGAGATTTATTTCTATGTCATCCTATGGCAGAAGAAGTCAAACGGTAAGTATGGTTACGTGAATGGCAAAGTCTTCTTTCCAAAATGAGTAGACTATCTCCCTAGATTATATTCCACTATCTTTTTACTTTGGAGTGTCTTGGTATTGATTTCTTTGAAAATTATTTTAGCTATACTTCATGTTATACTTAGCACCTTGGAGTAAATCGCTATTTCTTTACTCGAAACTCACAATTTAATGTGTTCTGACTCCAAAATAATAATCGAACTCAGGTCATTATCTAAAACTACAATTAGTATATCACATACGTAACACTAATTTTGCGGTACAATAAAGTAGTATGTCTGAAGAACATTTTAAAAACGTCATTTCCCATTGCAAAGAGTACGGTTTCGTTTTCCAAAGTAGTGAAATCTACGATGGCCTAGCAGCTGTATATGACTATGGTCAAAACGGAGTAGAGCTCAAGAAAAACATACGCGAGTACTGGTGGAAGAGTATGGTGCAGCTCCACGAGAATATAGTGGGTATAGATGCATCTATATTTATGGCTCCGCAAGTATGGAAGGCTAGTGGGCATATAGACGGCTTCAGTGATCCTATGATAGACAATAAGGATTCTAATAAGCGTTACAGAGCAGATGTACTGATAGAAGACTACCAAGAAAAATACAGAGTAAAGAATAAAAAAGAAGTTACCAAAGCTAAGAAGCGTTTTGGTGATGATTTTAATGAAGCAGAATTTGTAGCTACTAATCCTAATATAGCTCGCAACAATGCTAAGATAGAGGAGATAGACGCTAAGCTAAAAGATGGCCTAGAGAATGATCTCGGCAAGGTGAAAGCCTTAATAGAAGAGCTCGGTATAGCATGTCCACTCAGTGGAAGTAAAAACTGGACAGACGTACGCCAGTTTAATCTGATGTACAGCACGCAGATGAGTGCTACAGATGGGGAGAGCCAGATCTACCTTAGGCCAGAGACGGCTCAAGGGATATTTGTAAATTACCTAAACGTACAAAAGACAGGTAGAATGAAACTCCCTTTTGGGATAGCACAAACGGGTAAAGCATTCAGAAACGAGATAGTCGCTCGCCAGTTTATTATGCGTATGAAAGAGTTTGAGCAGATGGAGATGCAGTTTTTTGTACAACCTGGCGAGGAGATGAAGTGGTTTGATTACTGGAAGGAACATAGATTAAAGTGGCATACTAATTTGGGTACTAATCCGGAGAAGTATAGGTACCATGATCACGTAAAAATGGCTCATTATGCCAATGCTGCAGTGGATATAGAGTATGACTTTCCATTTGGTTTCAAAGAAGTAGAAGGT
Organism: uncultured bacterium; assembly: GCA_963933305.1. Lineage (GTDB taxonomy): Bacteria > Bacteroidota > Bacteroidia > NS11-12g > UBA9320 > UBA9320. The sequence goes on along the minus strand of CAWVTM010000005.1, from coordinate 15,652 downwards.
ATCCATTCACGCACAGATTTTGACCTAAAACAACATGAAGAGCATACAGGTAAGAAGTTGCAATACTTCGATAATGAGCGAAATGAAAGTTATGTACCGTATGTAGTAGAGACAAGTATAGGCCTAGACAGAATGTTTCTCGTACTGATGAGTAATGCACTAGAAGAAGAAGACCTTGGAGAAGGAAAGACAAGAACTTTACTGAGACTACCAGCAGCTCTAGCTCCCTATCAGTGTGCGATTCTTCCACTGATGAAAAAAGACGGTTTGCCAGAAATGGCACGGAAAATCATGAAGGATTTGAGCCTAGAATTTAATTGTTTCTACGAAGAAAAAGATGCGATAGGCAAGCGATACAGAAGACAAGATGCTATAGGTACTCCGTTTTGCGTCACTATAGATCACGATAGTCTAGTGGATGAGTCTGTGACTATACGTTACCGAGACACTATGGAGCAGAGCCGCGTAAAGATCAGTGAGTTAGAAAGTATCATCTCAAAAGAAGTGAGTATGAAAGAGTTACTGAAAGGGCTTTTGTAAGCGAAGCAAGTGTTTTAGTTTTAGGAAATAAAAAAAGCATCCCGATCATTGGGATGCTTTTTTAGTATAAATTTTTTAGCGAATGAAGCGATTAATAATCGCCATCGTAGGAGTCTGACTCTTCGTATTCTTCAGATTCCTCTCCTTCTTCAGCTTTCACTTTGCTTAGCAGTGTGCCATCGGCTTTATATAGTGCAGTGTAGCTTTCAGTTTCACTGTCTAAAATGATTTCATAGGTAGGTGGACCAGCAGCTACATCTTTGCGTATCACACTAGAGATATCGAAATTAGGATTTCCTTTTTTTACCGTCAGTCCTAATGCCGCAGGCAGTTTCTCTGGATCAATATTTACAGAGGTTTTTTGCCATACACCAGTAGCTGAGAATGTAGCTTCCGTCCAATCATCACCATTTGAAAACATAGCAAGGTAGGAGGCTTCTGTTTTTTCCCATTCCACTTCAGCAGCTTTAGGGTATTTTATCATTAGGGTCTTTTTTACAGGACTCGGAACTTTAGCGGCAGGGATAAATTGAGCATATGCCGATACGCTCATAAGTACGGCACATAGCCATACGATTACTGATTTTTTCATTTTGTTTTTATTCTTAAAAAACATAAAAGTAGTAGCAAATGAGTACAAGGGTTGTTGAATGCACTGCATTAACTTATTATCAAAGATAGCAGGTAGACTAATCTGTTGTATACGATGAAAGTATGTTTTTCGACGAACGGATAGTTTTGCTGTAAATTTAGAGTTAAGTATTTGATTACTAGTATGTAAAATATTTGTTTTCTAGCTGAAGTATGCAGGTATACCCTTGTCCTTTTGAGTGGGATGGAAGTCCTTTTACTCATATGTTTCCCAGACGAGGGAAGTGATTTTACTTTATTTTAGACAAATGAAGGCAGGATAGCGGATTCATTTTGGTTAGATTAGTTATATTCTCAACTAATTTCTTTTGATTTGACGACATGAAAAAAATGGCTCTGCATTGGCAGGTTATCATAGCGTTGGTTTTAGGGATAGTGTATTCTGTCTTTGCTGTACAGCTTGGGTGGGTGCAGTTCACCTCTGATTATATAGCTCCTTTCGGAAAAATATTTGTCAATGTACTTAAGCTCATAGCAGTGCCTATGGTTCTTTTCTCCATAATAGCAGGTATTGGTAGTCTGAAAAATATACAGCAACTGGGTAGAGTGGGTGTCAAGACTTTACTTATCTACGTGGGTACTACAATGAGTGCTATTCTTATCGGGTTGTTATTTGTCAATCTGATTAAGCCAGGTACTTTTCCTTCAGATGAGTCTCGAATAGAAAAACGTATCGAGTATGAGCTATGGCTTGCAGAGACTCCAGCGGCACCCAGATTAGACGATGTAAGTTTCCTTACTAATGAGAAGTACGCTAGTCAGGTAGCTTTAGTAAAAGAGCGCTTGGCCATTTCCACCATAGATGCAGATACACAAGATAAATTAAATAAAGCTGCAGCAGAGAAGGTGAAAGGGCCATTAGCTAAGGTCGTAGATATTTTTCCATCCAATATTGTTCATGCTATTTCAGACAAAGATGGCGGTTCTAATATGCTGCAGGTGATCTTTTTTGCTATCTTTTTTGGGGTGATATTAGTGAGATTGCCAAAGAAGCACGCTAAGCCTGTGCGTAAGGTGGTCAATGGGTTGAATGAGGTTTTTATAGCTATGATTAATGCCGTGATTAAAATTATGCCGATTTTTGTTTTTGCTCTCATGGCTGGTAGTCTGGTAAAGTCTGCAGGTGACAGTCTAGATAAATTAAAAGAGCAGCTCTTTTTTCTAGGACATTACTCTTGGGTTTTAGTACTCGCTCTTGTGGTTGTTGCTTTTGTGTACTACCCATTACTGATACACCTTTTTGCTAAAAAAATATCTGTAAAGCAATTTATCAAAGGAATTAGAGAAGCACAGCTTACAGCGTTTAGTACGAGTAGTAGTATGGCTACGCTTCCTGTTACTATGGACTGTGTGAATGATAATTTGCACGTGCCTAAGCCTATATCTAGTTTTGTGTTACCCATAGGTGCTACTGTAAATATGGACGGTACCAGCTTATATCAAGCAGTAGCGGTAGTGGCTATGGCACAGTTTCATATGATAGATTTAAGCTTTACACAGCAGATGGTAATCGTGCTTACGGCTACACTAGCCAGTATAGGTGCTGCCGCTGTGCCTAGTGCAGGTTTAGTACTTATGATAGTAGTGCTAGAGAGTGTGGGACTTAATCCCGCGTGGATAGCTATCATATTACCTGTGGATCGAATCTTGGATATGTGCCGTACAGTAGTAAATGTCACCGGAGATGCTACAGTTTCTTCCATAGTAGCGTCTACAGAAGACCTGGAAATGCTAGAAAGGCAAGAATAAGGTTTCAGAGAGAGAATCAAACATTACTTTAATATGTCATGAGAGTAAATACGTTTGTAAGTTTCAATCGTTCTATTTGTAATTAAGAATTTTAAATGAAAAAGATAATATATATACTAGGGTTTTTAGGATTAGCGTTTAATGCGTGGGCACAGTGTGGGACTGATGACTATAATAGAAAGCTTATAGCGGATCAGCTCGTTGATGGGCAATCTGCGGTGGAGTACTTCGAAGAGCAACGAGACTTCGAGTACAAAGAGACGGTTGATCTGAAAAATAAAAAGGCCATCCGAACGATACCTGTAGTGTTTCATATACTTCATGCATATGGTGAGGAGAATATCAGTAAAGAGCAAATAGAGGATCAGATAAGGATTATCAATGAAGATTTTCAGCGTAAGAATGCAGATGCCTCAAAAACTCGAAGTGCTTTTACTGGCAGAGCAGCCAATTTTGAACTTGAGTTTAAGCTGGCTCGTATAGCACCAGACGGATCGTGTACAGAGGGGATCACCCGTAAGTATGATCCTGTGAACATGATAGAAGACTTTAATAATAGAGATGATGAAGCGAAGTCTTCTGTAGCGGCTTGGGATAGAAATAAGTACTTAAATATCTGGATAGTAAAAGAAATACAGAGCAGTTCAGAAGGAACGATACTCGGATATGCTCAGTTTCCTGGGCAACGTGCAAGTACGGATGGTATAGTAATGATACACGACAGAGTGGGGTCTGTAGGAAGTGCTAGTTTCTCAGATAAGGGGCGTACATTGACCCATGAAATAGGGCATTGGTTAGGATTATACCACCCCTTTCAGGGAGGATGTTTCGGTGGAGATGGCGTTTCAGATACACCGCCAGTAGCTGAGGCTTCTTATGGATGTACGGCAGGTCAAAACCTAAATACGTGCAGCAGTGATAGCCCTGATGAGCCAGATATGGTTGAAAACTTTATGGATTATGCGAATGGTGCGTGTATGAATGCCTTTACCAATGGCCAGCTTGCTCGAGTAAATGGATATTTAAGTAGCACAAATGGTAGATCACAAGTAGTGACTAGCAGTAATCTTATAGCTACTGGTGTGAATACTACACCTACTTGTGGTCCTATAGCAGATTTTTGGTACAATAGTGATAGAATCTTGATTTGCGAAGGAGATAATGTGGAATTTGAGGATTTAAGTTATAACGGGCCCGTTGAGGAGCGTATTTGGACATTTGAAGGTGGCACACCGGCGACATCAGCAGCTCCTAATCCAGTGATAATATATACTACAGCAGGCGTATATAAGGTGGAGTTAGAAGTAGGTAACAGTGAAGGCACAGATGCTGTCACTCGAGCTTTTTTTATTACTGTAAGACCGAGTACTGCACAATATTCTGTGCCCTTAGGTGAGGATTTTGAAGATGCGTCTTCTGTGAACTCATGGCAACTAGAGACAAGAGATGACTACGGCTGGAAGAGAAGCATCGCACGTGGATTTTCTGGATCCAGTTCTATTCAAGCTATTATCGATGAGAATACTCCAAGAGATGGACGTTTTTCTGTTACAACTTTACCCGTAGACTTAGCATCTTATCCAAACGAAGCAAATCTGCATTTCAAATATGCGTATGCCAGAAGGACTAGTGCAAATTCAGAGATATTACTCGTACTAGCATCTACAGATTGTGGTGAAAGCTGGAGGACGTTAGAAGTAATGAATGCAGCTAAACTGGAGACGAGTGAAGTGAGTCCTAATTGGCTGCCCACTAGTACTGCCGATTGGATGAGTAAAGAGATCAGCCTAAGTCAATATGCAGATGTTAAAAATCTACTTATTCGTTTTGATGTGATACCTAATCAAGGGAATTCTGTACTATTAGATGATATTAATTTTGGCAAATTTGCACTCTCTGTCCCTGCCTATGAAAGTGACCTAGATCTAGCATTAGTCCCGAACCCCGCACAAAATAAAGTTCAATTAAAAGGTTTAGAAAAATATGCTAATGCCAGAGTTTCTATTGTGGATATCACAGGACGATTACTTTTGCAGCAAATATTGGACTCACAGAATACGACTATTAATACCGAGACTTTAGTCAATGGTGTGTATAGTGTTGTAGTGTTAAGCAAAAATAAAAGCTGGTCTAAGAAGCTTATAATCAATAAATAATGTCAAAAAATCTAGTCATAGTCGAGTCGCCTGCGAAAGCAAAAACTATAGAGAAATACCTTGGTAAGGATTATACGGTTAAGTCCAGTTTTGGACATATTCGTGATTTAGCCAAAGGTGATGGAGCTATAGACGTAGAGAAAGGTTACCTACCTAATTACATAGTATCTCCAGACAAGAAGAAAATAGTAGCAGAGCTGAAGAAACTAGCTAAAGGTGCTGACATGGTATGGCTAGCATCGGATGAGGATCGTGAGGGAGAGGCTATATCTTGGCACCTTTCAGAGGTATTAGGACTCAAGCCTAGCAATACAAAGCGTATTGTTTTTCATGAGATTACGAAGACAGCGATTCTGCATGCTATAGAAAATCCTAGAGACATAGATCAGAATTTGGTCAATGCTCAGCAAGCTCGTCGTATTCTGGATAGGCTAGTAGGATTTCAGCTTTCTCCTGTATTATGGAGAAAAATAAAGCCGAGCTTGAGTGCGGGTAGAGTACAGAGTGTAGCAGTACGCCTCATAGTAGAACGTGAGCGTGAGATTCAAGCTTTTACCACTAGCTCATCTTTTAAAATACAAGGCCAGTTTGAAGCAAGTAGTAAGACCATAAAAGCGGATGTGAGTAAGCGTCCGACTAATGCTACAGATGCTAATGCCTTTTTAGAAAGTTGTAACGGAGCCGAGTTTAGTGTAGGAGATATAACAATCAAACCGGCTAAACGCAGCCCAGCTGCACCATTTACTACCTCTACACTACAGCAGGAAGCCAGTAGGAAACTAGGGTATAATGTGAGTAAGACTATGATGCTAGCTCAGCGATTATATGAAAATGGACACATCACATATATGAGAACTGACTCAGTAAATTTGTCTGAGTTTGCCCGAACAAGTGCCAAAGAGAGTATCACTAAGGAGTATGGATCAACGTACTCACATCCCCGGAAATACACGACCAAAAACGACAGTGCTCAAGAAGCTCACGAAGCCATCAGACCTACAGATTTTGATGTGAATGATGCCGGAGATGATGACGGACAGCGTAGATTATATCAGCTGATATGGAAAAGAGCTATATCTTCACAAATGAGTGAAGCTCAGCTAGAGCGTACTACCATAGATATCGTAAATGATAAAAATAGTGATGTTTTTAAGGCTAAAGGTGAAGTGATAAAATTTGACGGTTTTCTAAAAGTATACTTAGAGGGCACGGATGAAGAAGACGAAGAAGAAGATAGCGGATTACTACCTAAGGTGACTCAAGGCCAAAGCTTAGGTATGATAGATATACGAGCTACACAGAGATATACTAGACCTCCAGCTAGATTTACTGAAGCTAGTCTAGTAAAAAGATTAGAAGAGTTAGGTATAGGCAGACCGAGTACCTATGCACCTACTATAAGCACGGTACAGAAGCGTGGCTATGTAGTGAAAGATGATATAGAAGGGAGTACTCGAGAGTATCAGAATCTCGTATTAGTAAATGGTAAAGTAACCCAAGAGACACTTTCTGAAAACTATGGTGCAGATAGAAATAAAATGCATCCAAGTGATATCGGTAAAGTAGTTACCGAGTTCTTGATAGAGCATTTTGGTAAGGTGATGGATTATGGTTTCACCGCCTCCGTAGAGAAAGAGTTTGATGAAATAGCGGATGGAATGAAAAATTGGTCAGAGATGATTGATACCTTTTACAAGCCATTTCACAAAACCGTAGAAGATACACTTGAGACTGCCGAGCGTGCCACAGGTGAGCGTTCACTCGGAGATGATCCTAAGTCTGGTAAGCCTATCATAGTGAGAATAGGAAGATTTGGTCCGATGGTACAGATAGGAGAGCAAGATGATGAGGATAAGCCTCGTTTTGCTAGTCTCGCTAAAGGCCAAAACATAGATAATATCACATTAGATCAGGCCTTAGACCTTTTCAAGATGCCACGTATCTTAGGTGAGTTAGAAGAGAAGCCCGTAAAGGCTAATATTGGAAGATTTGGTCCGTACATACAGCACGATAAGCTATTCGTATCTATTCCTAAGGAAGAAGATGTAATGGAGATAGAGATAGAAAGAGCTATAGAGCTCGTTCTAGCTAAGCGTCAAGCAGACTTAGATCGTATAATCAAGAAATTTGAAGAGGACCCAGCTACGCAAATACTTAACGGTAGATGGGGGCCTTTTATCAAAAGTGGAAAGAATAATTTCAAACTACCCAAAGATCTCGAGGATCCATCTAAGCTTACTTTAGAAGAGGTGAAGCACATTATGGAAAATCAACCAGCTAAAGGTAGGAAAGCACCAGTGAAAAAGACTATAGCTAAAAAACCAGCAGCCAAGAAGCCAGCAGCCAAAAAGAAGCCAGTCGCTAAGAAGAAGTAGTCATAGGTTTTTGAGAGTGTGCTGTTTCTAGTGTATTTAAATAGGAGTGTGGATTATTACTGTCATCATTTGAGTTTATATACCTGTTTTGTCAAAAAAAATACGTTGATTTGGTGCAACTATTTGCCTAAATGATAAACGAAAAGGATCTAAAAAACATGGTGTATTTACTAGATGACTCTGATGAGGATGTAGTCGAACATATCGAATCCAAGATTTCAAGTTTAGGACTAGCTGTTATACCTTTATTAGAGAAAATATGGCCAAAAGATGAGAGCACAAAAAGACAAGAGAAAACGGTTGCTCTAATTAAAATCATACAACAGCAGGAGCTTTCAGAGGAACTTTCTGCTTGGGTAGATACAGAAGCTCAAGACTTGCTAGAAGGTATTCTGGTAGTGAATAAAATAATCGATCCAGACGTAGATAGGCAGTTAATAGATAACCAGCTTGACAAAATAAAACTGGATGCGTGGCTTGAGCTTAATTATGACCTTACCTCATTCGAAAAAGTCAAAATACTAAATCGTATTTTGTTTGAAGAACATTCATTTAGCGGTGATACAGAAAATTATCACCAGAGTAAAAACTCTTTTTTATCATCTGTACTGAGACGAAAGAAAGGCAATCCAGTGCTTTTAGCAGTTATTTATAGTATTATAGCTCAGCGACTTAACATACCTGTGTATGGAGTTAACTTACCACAGCATTTTATATTAGGGTATGTTAAAGATTTTGATTGGCCACCATTGCTCCGGTTTAACGATGAGAGTGCAGACAGTATAGGAGCTAATAGTGATATTCTTTTCTATATTAATCCATTCAATAATGGTTTAATCTTTAATCAAGATAATATTCATAAATTTCTAAAACAGATCAAGTTAGAACCTAAAGAAGACTATTTTAAAACGTGTAGTAATACAGATATCGTTATCAGAGTTTTACGCAATTTGGAGGTTTCATTTGCCAAAGAAAACAATGCTTCTAAACTGGCTCAGGTTAAGCAATTGCTTAATGTGATGGTAGCTAATGATTAGCCACCATCCTACTCAATAAGTCATTTATAATGCCGGTTTACCATCCCAGTACCTTAGCAAATATGAGGGGAGCTACGATAGTAGCATCACTTTCTACTATAAATTTAGGTGTATCGGCTGCTAGTTTACCCCATGTAATTTTTTCATTGGGTACTGCTCCAGAGTAGGATCCGTAGCTCGTAGTACTGTCACTTATCTGACAGAAGTAGCTCCACAGAGGAGTGGTCCGTTCTAGATCTTGCTCTAGCATAGGCACTACGCAGATAGGGAAGTCTCCAGCGATACCCCCACCTATTTGGAAAAAGCCAAGACTCTTATCTTTAGTATAACTGGTATACCAATCTGCTAAGAAGGTCATGTACTCTATGCCACTTTTCATGGTGTTGGGTTTAAGATGACCCAGTATACAGTTACTTGCAAAGATATTTCCCATGGTACTATCTTCCCACCCTGGTACTACCATTGGCAAGTTTTTTTCAGCTGCAGCTAGCAGCCAACTGTCTTTTGGATCTATCTGGTAATGCTCTTCCAAGCAGCCATCCAGTAGCATTTGGTACATATATTCGTGCGGCAAGTAGCGGTCACCTTTCGCTTCTGCGTCTTTCCAAAACCGTTCTATATTGCCTTGTATTCTGCGAAAGGCTTCTTCCTCTGGAATGCAGGTATCTGTGACTCTATTCAGGTGTCTGTCCAGTAATTCTTGCTCCTGTTGAGGAGTTAGGTCACGGTAGTTAGGGATACGCTCATAGTGATCATGTGCTACCAGATTCATGATGTCTTCCTCTAAGTTAGCTCCTGTACAGCTGATGATATGTATTTTGTCTTGGCGTATCATTTCAGCCAGCATTTTACCCATTTCTGCGGTACTCATAGCTCCTGCTAGGGTTACCATCATCTTATTGCCTTTGGCCAGTTGATTAGTATACTCATCTGCTGCGTCTATAAGAGCAGCAGCATTGAAGTGTAAAAAATATTTATCTAAAAAATCGCTTATTGGTGTACTCATTTGTATGTTGTTATTTGACAATTGTATTACGCTATTGAATGCTTATTTTGAGACCTAATAGCCCAGTATCTTCATCATACTCTCTACATCCTGTTCTTCAGCAAATAGCTCATCTTTTATGTTTCCTTGCTCATCTTTATAGAGTAGAATCTTCTTAGGACTAGGGATCAAGCAGTGCTTAATGCCACCTTGTCCACTCAGACTCTCTTGGTAAGCTCCTGTATTGAAAAATGCGATGTAGAGTGGTTCTTCATCGTCATCCTCTATAGTTGGTAAATAGATAGCATTTACGTGCTGCTCACTATTGTAGTAGTCGTCACTGTCACAGGTTAGTCCGCCTAATAGCACACGCTCATAGCTATCATTCCATTTATTGAGTGGTAATAATATAAAGCGTTCATTGATAGCCCAAGCGTCTGGTAGCGTGGTCATAAATGAGCCGTCTATCATATTCCAGCGTTCTCGGTCATTCTGTCTTTTTTGGTGCACTATCTTGTATACCGTGCCGCCACTTTCACCTACAGTATAGCTGCCAAACTCCGTGAAAATATGAGGCTCTTTTACATTCTTTTCCGTACATTCTTGCTTTATTTGGCCTACTATTTCTTTTACCATATAGGCGTAGTCATAGCTGAAGTTTAGGCTACGCTTGATCGGAAATCCTCCGCCTATATTGAGTGAGTCTACGCTGTCGCACACCACTTTTAGTTTAGCATATACATTTAGACATTTACGTAACTCATTCCAGTAGTATGCAGTGTCTCTGATGCCCGTATTGATAAAGAAGTGGAGCATTTTGAGTTCCATGTTGGGTTCTTTTGATATCAGGTCTTGATAAAATGGGACGATGTATTTATACCCTATACCTAATCTAGAGGTGTAAAACTCAAATTTAGGTTCTTCTTCAGCAGCTATGCGGATACCGAGTTTTATTTTTTTCTCAGTACGCCCCTTCAGTAGGTTAAACTCACGGGTATTATCCAATACTACGTGTAGATTTTCGAAACCCATGTCTATGAGTTCTATGATTTTATCAATGTATAGGTCAGTCTTAAAGCCATTGCAGATTATAAATCTATCCTTTCCCAATAGGCCATCAGTATGAAGCTTTAGTATTAGATCTAGGTCAAATGCAGAGGATGTCTCCAGATGAATATCATTTTTTAGGCCTTCTTCTATCACATACTTATAGTGAGAGCTTTTAGTGCAGTAGCAATAGTTGTATGTACCATTGTAGTTATGCTCTGCAAATGCGTCTGCAAACCAGAACTTAGCTTTTTGAATATTTTCAGATATTTTAGGTAAATAACTGAATCTAAATGGTGTCCCATACTTCTTAGCAAGGTCCATAAGTGGAATGTCTCGGTACTGGAGTTCACCTTCTGTATTGGTGTGAAACTCTTCTGTAGGGAAGTTAAATGTTTGATCTATTAGATCTGAATAGTTGTTTTTCAAGTGCTTATTTTATGTAGTACAAATTAATAGATAAAATGCAGTAAGTTTTCTTCCTTTTTGATTGAAACCATAAATAGGACAAGCGTGTTACACAGAGGTACTATTCATAGTCTAATTATCGATGAATTAAGTACCTTCGCAAACTTCAAATAATTTCAATTATCAACGAGCAAGATTTCATTAAAATAGTTGGTGCTAGAGAGCACAACTTAAAGAATATAGATTTGGAGATTCCGCGTCATAAACTAGTGGTATTCACTGGTCTAAGTGGCAGTGGTAAGTCCAGTCTGGCGTTTGACACTCTTTTTGCCGAAGGCCAAAGAAGGTATATGGATACTTTCTCTGCATATGCTCGCCAATTCGTAGGTGATATGAAGCGGCCCGATGTAGATAAAATAGAAGGTCTCAGCCCCGTAATAGCCATAGAGCAAAAAACAGTGAGCAAAAACCCCAGAAGCACAGTGGGTACTATCACAGAGGTGTATGATTTTCTCAGACTTCTATTTGCTAGAGCAGGAGATGCATACTCCTATATAAGTGGTAATAAAATGAAAAGCTATACAGAGCAGGAAATTATAGATTCCGTGAATGCTAAGTTTAGTCTGCAAAAGATGGTCATTTTAGCTCCTTTGGTGAAAGGTAGAAAGGGGCACTACAGAGAACTCTTTGATCAATATAGAAAACGCGGGTTCACCAAGGTTTGGGTAGACGGCCAACTGATAGATATAGAGCCTGGTATGCAGCTGGACCGTTATAAGATTCATGATATAGATTTAGTCATAGACCGCATAGCACCTGAAGATGTAGGTAGCCTTAGAGTGATAGATTCGATACGCTCAGCTATCAAAATGGGTAAAGGTGTAGTCAGTATCTTAAATCCGGTAACTAAGGAGCTTACACATTTCAGTAAGTATCTGATGGATGTAGAGACGGGATTATCTTATAATGAGCCTCAGCCTAATTTATTTTCCTTTAACTCTCCATACGGTGCGTGTCCTACGTGTGACGGACTGGGTACAAGCTCAGATATTTTAAAAGAAGATTTAATACCTAATCCAAAACTCAGTATCAATAAAGGTGGATTAGCACCTCTAGGAGATATCAAGGATAACTGGACGTTTACTCAGCTGAAGGCCATGAGTAAAAAGCTGAAGTTTAGTATGTCTAAGCCATTATCAGAATTATCGGATGATATTTTAGATGTAATTTTGAATGGTACGGAGGAGAAGTTCGACGTAGAGTATCGCGGAAGCTCAGGATATAATCAAACGTATGAGACCAAGTGGAAAGGACTTATACCCTCACTAATGGAGGCGTATCACGAAAAAAGTTTTGGTACCCTCAATAGATGGGCAGATGAATTTATGACGGTAGTACCGTGCCCTACGTGTGGTGGAGGTAGACTGAATAAAGAAGCTCTGTCTTATCGTATCGGTGATGTGAATATAGCAGATCTGAGTAATAAGAGCATAGGCGAATTGCATGAATGGCTACAGACTGCTAGCGAATCTATGACTGACCGCCAGCTTATAATAGCCACGGAAGTAATCAAAGAAATAGGCGAACGGGTAAAGTTTTTAGTAGATGTGGGATTGTCCTATTTATCCCTAAATAATAGTGCTAAAACCTTAAGTGGTGGCGAAGCTCAGCGAATTAGACTAGCTACGCAAATAGGGTCAAAATTAGAAGAAGTCCTATATATCCTAGATGAGCCAAGTATCGGCCTTCACCAGCGAGATAATCAGCGATTGATAAATTCACTCAAAGAACTACGGGACATAGGTAACTCAGTAATAGTGGTAGAACACGATCGAGACATGATCTTAGAGAGTGACTATGTAGTGGATATAGGGCCTAAAGCGGGTAAAAAAGGAGGTGAGATAGTAGCTGCGGGTAGATGGGAAGATATCAAAAATAATGGTACAGTAACCTCAGATTACCTTGGAGGTCAGCGTAAGATAGCAATACCTGAAAAGCGAAGAAAGGGGAACGGTAAGAAACTTACCCTCAGTGGTTGTACTGGTAACAATCTAAAGGACATAACAGTGGACTTTCCACTGGGTATGCTCATAGCAGTGACAGGTGTGAGTGGCAGCGGTAAGAGTAGCCTGATAAATGAAACACTGCACCCTATACTCTCGGAGTATGTCTACAATAGCAAGAAAAAGCCGCTAGCCTATGATAAGGTGAAAGGACTAGAGCACATAGATAAAGTCATCACCATAGATCAATCGCCTATAGGACGAACACCACGAAGTAATCCGGCTACATACGTAGGTTTTTTCTCTGACATCAGAAATCTGTATTCGGAGATAGGTGAGAGTAAAATACGCGGATACAAGCCAGGTAGATTCAGCTTCAATGTAAAAGGTGGCAGATGTGAGACGTGCAAAGGGGGTGGTCAGAAAGTGATAGAAATGAATTTTCTCCCAGACGTGCTAGTAGAGTGTGAGACTTGCTCAGGGAAGCGATACAACAGAGAAACCTTAGAAATAAGGTATAAGAATAAGAGTATCAGTGATGTACTGAGCATGACGGTGGAGGAAGCTGTGGTGTTTTTTGAAGCGGTACCTAGCATTTATAGAAAAATAAAAGCACTAAATGATGTTGGGCTAGGCTACATCACCTTAGGGCAAAGTAGTACGACCATATCTGGAGGAGAAGCTCAGCGAGTAAAACTAGCTAGTGAATTAGGTAAGATAGGGACTGGCCAAACTTTTTATATTCTAGATGAGCCTACTACAGGACTCCATTTTGAGGATATCAATGTGCTGCTAGAAGTACTTCAAAACTTAGTGGATTTGGGGAATACCGTACTCGTAATAGAGCATAATCTAGACGTAGTGAAAGTAGCTGATTATATTATCGATATAGGCCCAGAAGGTGGACATGGTGGAGGGAAACTACTCGTCACCGGAACTCCTGAAGAGGTAGTGAAATCGGGAATTGGCTATACGAGTGAGTTCTTAGCACAAGAGTTATGAAGTGGATAGCAGAAGAGACAGCTAGAATAGCAGAAATAATAGAGGAGTTGAAAGCGGAGAACAAACGTATATTTACTTCTTCTTCTTTTCAGTCTCATAGCATTCCACTGCTCCACCTCATCAGCAAGATAGACAGTAGTATCCCTGTGTATTTTTTGAATACAGGATTCCATTTTCCCGAAACTATCGCTTACAAAAACAAAGTATCTGCAGAGCTAGGGCTCAATACGATAGATCTGCATTCTGCCGTAGACAAAATATTTCAGAAAGATAGCCTAGATCGTTTTCTATATGCAAGTGAGCCGAGTTATTGCTGTCATATAAACAAGATACAGCCTATGGAGTCCGTATTGCAATCTCATGATGTTTGGATAGCGGGTGTGCGTAAAGACCAGACTGCTACTAGACAAAATTTCAGTCAATTTGAGGATGGCCCATTCGATACCTTGAGGTTTCATCCAATTATCCAATGGACCTCAAAAATGATTTATGAGTATCAAACTACGTTTAATTTGCCGAGACACCCGTTAGAAACAGAGGGATATATTAGTGTAGGGTGTGAACCTTGTACTAGTAAATACATCAGCAGTGAGCGTGGAGGGAGATGGCAAGGTTTGAAAAAAGAAGAATGTGGTCTACATACAGATTTAATCAATAAAAAATGAGAGTATTAATAACAGGAGGGTGTGGCTATTTAGGAGGTTACCTAGTGAGACACCTAGCTAATTACCATACAGAGAAACTGGAGGAAATTGTTATTTATGATAATTTAAGTCGTGGAGATTTGGCCTTTTTATTTGGGGAGACCATAGCAGGCGTCAAAATAAGACTTATTCAAAGAGATATTCTTAGCAGGCGAGATTTGCTTGCGGCACTAGAAGGAATAGATACAGTGATTCATATGGCTGCGAAAGTTTCTCAGCCGTATACGGACGTTCTGCTTCACCCATTTGATCAGGTAAATAATTGGGGGAGTGCAAACTTGGCAGACGCTATTCAAGAGTCTGAAGTGAAGCGTGTAATCTATCTAAGTAGTGTTACGGTATATGGGACACAGCCTACCACTATAGATGAGGATTTAATCCCAGAGCCGGTGACCTATTATGGATCTTCAAAGCTGAAAGGAGAAAAACATTTTCAACGTATTCAAGATAAAGAAGTCTATATACTACGCTCAGCCAATGTATATGGGTATTCGCCTACGATGAGGATAGATTCTGTATTCAATAGGTTTATGTTTGAGGCACACCATGGGGGTACAGTTAATCGGATAGGTGATGGCACACAATCTAGGGCTTTTATAAGTTTGGACAGCCTAAGCGAGCAGATGTGTTATGTGTTATTTAATGACGTGATACCGGGTGTTTATAATTTGGCAGATAAAAACATGTCTATTAATGATGTTTTAGAAATGTACTTTGAACTGTTCCCGCAGCTAGAGGTGATCACAGTAGAACAAAATGCTAAATTACAGAGTCTCAATATTGAGATTCCTACAAAACTCAGCAAATTAATGTCTCACAGTTCTCCAGATATTTTAGCAGACCTTCACCAGTTTAAAGAGTCATTTAGTTTTTAAGCTTCAAAAATTGGTTATGCCTTTTAGTCACGAAAACATTTTGGCTCGTTTTGTGATTATCATGCACTATGAGTAAGAAAAAAGTGTCCCTCAAGTGGGCATTGAAGGAATACGTATGGC
>CAWVTM010000004.1:0-40299 GCA_963933305.1 uncultured bacterium | reverse complement strand
CAAACTCTTCCTCATTCAATCCTTTCCAAGCATATACTGCAGTACCGGCAGCAGCCACAGCTGCAGCAGCCTGATCTTGCGTAGAAAATATATTGCAACTACTCCAAGTTACTTCAGCACCAAGAGCTTGTAGCGTCTCTATAAGTACGGCAGTCTGTATAGTCATGTGTAAACAGCCAGCAATACGTGCACCAGCTAGTGGCTTACTCTCTCCAAATTCGTCTCTTAGAGCCATCAACCCTGGCATTTCTGCTTCAGCTATATTGATTTCTTTTCTTCCCCAGTCAGCTAGCGAAATGTCTTTTACTTTGTAGTTACTCATTGATTGTGTTGTCATTACTTTTTGTTAACGGTGCAAATTTAATACTTCTTAAACAAAGCACTCGTTAGTTTTGTTGCATATTTGCAACAATTAATAGATTATACCATGTATCCAGAAGAATTAGTAGCTCCAATGAGGGCTGATTTAACAAATAACGGTTTTACTGAATTAAGAGACGCAGAGCAAGTAAATAATGCTTTAACAGACGCCAAAGGCACTTCACTACTTATAGTGAATAGTGTGTGCGGATGCGCTGCAGGTAGTGCCAGACCAGGTGCTGTCGCTTCTCTTGGTGGAGATAAAAAACCAGACAACCTTTTCACAGTATTCGCAGGACAAGACGCAGAGGCGGTAGCTACCGCTAGACAGCATTTACTCCCATATCCTCCGAGCAGTCCTTGCATAGGAGTGTTCAAGGACGGAGAGTTAGTTCACTTTGTAGAGCGTCTTCACATAGAAGGTCGTACAGCAGAGATGATATCTAGTCACTTGCAAGAAGTATATAAGGATTTTTGCTAAGTATAAGTTGATTTATTAACTGGTTAATTCGTTGACCAATGCAAAATCAATACTTTAAAGAACACCGAGCACTGCCAATAGGCAGTGCTTTTTTTGTACGCTGATTCTTAGTAAAACGAGGACGGGAGGAATTCCTTGCTTCCTGCTTGTTCTGTAGCTCAGGACTTTGTGCGGTGGTTATCGATCTTCGAGGTCCCTTGCAGGAGATCCCAAAGTAGTTGAAATGTCTACTATTTTAAATTGTTTAAAATATCAGATAGTATAGTTGGCTTTGAATGAACATAGCTTATCTCTTCATTTACAACCGCTGCCATACAGTAAAGTTTATACTCCTCTAATTTTATCTTTTTAACCTCCTTCGTTGTCAAATTGAGCGTAAAACTAAATAAATCCTTAGAGATATATCGAACATCATTCTCTTCGAAAATAAATAAGTGCAACCACTTTTCAGAAGAATCGCTTTTAAAACGGCTGATGTTTACATCAAAGCTAACACTAGTGTCAGACTCTATTTTATACGAGATGAAATTAGACTTCTTCCTGTCTATTTTATTCTTTGAGGTAACAAATAATTCAGCATTAGGGTATCCATTGTGATCAGATGAGTCAACATTGAAAATGTCAAATTTCTTAGCGTTTCGAATTAAATAATCAATGTACTCTTCATCCCAATTGATGTATTGGATAACCTTAAAAAGGGAGTCATCTCTATAGTAGCTATGAACACCTTGGGGTACCTCCTTTTGGTAAAAACCTTTTCTGACCAAGCCGTCATCGTACTCAATGACTTCGTATTTTTTCTGTTTACTATATTTCTATATTGTATCAGAGCAACTGTAACTCAGAATTAAAAATATAATAAGAACCATGTTAGATTGATTCGTCATTTACTTGTTATATTTTTTATGGTTATCCTCTAGTACCTTATCTATATCCTCTGTTGAAGTTGTCGTATCTTTCATTTTCAATACTTACACCTGCATCTATACTAATGCTGTTACCATTTAAGGTTGTGTAGATGCTGAAGTCTTGACACCAATCCTTGTAGTAGTACTTGAGGTTGTTTCATTGGATGTGGTGTTGGTAGAGGTCATTGTTTTTGTCTCTACATAAGCACAGGAACTTCCTTTACTTACAGTTACACTTGCTTTCTGCGTTTGAACTTATGTATTAACATCTGTACTGTTGCTTGTGGAACCTGTTACATTTACCCCTCTAATTTTAGTTTTTACTTTTAACTCGGCGTAAGAGTTGTTGTTTCTGTAAGAGTAACTCTTAAGGCAGGCTGAACCTTATTATCAGACATAACAAAAATCCCAGCGACTTGCGTAACTGGGATTTAGAATTATTTTTTTATCAGCTCAAGTATTCACTGGTAGGTGAGTATATCGACAGCCTATCAAGGTGCTCCAACTCTGTGCATTGCACATCTGAAACCTAGTGTAGATAAAGCTTGCTGCTCATCTAAGAATCTACGAGTACCTGGAGACGCCCAGTATATACGGTCATTCCAAGAACCACCTTTGTATACACGTGCTTGATTATCTACGAGTGTACTTACTCCATATTCATACCCTTGCTCACCATCCATATATGTTTCTTCGTCTAAGTAACCTATGTTATCTGCTCTTTTATAGTTTCTACGTCCTACGTTTTCTTCTTCTGTCACGGGCACGTATAATACTCTACCTAAGCTATCTTTCAAGTCTACTATACCATCTTGGTCCAGACTTACTTTATCAAAAACATTACCACGGAATGAATTGAAGTCACTCACATCCTCATAAGATAATGGACGATAAACATCCATCACCCATTCGGCTACGTTACCTGACATATTATACAGACCATTATCATTAGGCCAGTATGATGCTACAGGTGCAGTTATAATAGCTCCATCATTAAGACGATTAGCGATACCCCCTTGATCACCTTTACCTCTTTTTATATTACCATAGATAAGACCTCTGTCTTTTTCATTACCGCCAGAGTATCTTACCGTGAGACCTTCCCAAGAATACAATTTCTTTTGATTTACATTTTCATACGTAGACGCTCCTATATTCGCTTGAGCAGCATATTCCCACTCTGCTTCGGTAGGCAGTCTATACTCCGGAAGCATAATACCATCTTCCATACGCACTTGACGAGTACCACCTTTCTTAAATCGGTAATCCTTCATCTGATTCTTACCTAGCATAAGTCCATCACTTTGTCCTACGTAATAAGCGTCTGTATTGAAGTTAGCCTCATTCATCTGATCTGGAGCTGGCTCTAATATACCCTCTCTTATCAGAATCATTTCATTTACTCTATCACTTCTCCAAGCTGCATATGCAGTAGCTTGCTGCCAGTTCACACCGACTACAGGATAATCCTGATATGCTGGATGACGATAGTAGAGATCTACATACGGCTCATTATAAGCTAGTCTGTTTCTCCATACATTAGTATCTGGAAGGGCATTTTTACCTACCTCAGGATAATCTAAATATACACGACTAAGCCAAAACACATACTCCCGGTAATGACTATTCGTTACCTCTGTCTCATCCATATAAAACGAAGGAACAGTAACTTTACGCTCTATATTATTATGCTCATAGGTCACATCTTGTTCAGATGACCCCATAGTGAAGGCACCACCATGTACAAGTACTAGACCTGGACCAGTTTCCTGACCAGCATATTCGTGCTTTTCAAAACCTCCCCACTTAGAATCATTGTAATTCCAACCGGTATTAGAAGACTTTTCTTTTTTACAAGCTACTGCAGACATTAGTAACAGCGCTAATAAGCTTATTGTGAATTTATTTAACTTCATAAAATTTGAAACCTTTATTTATAACTTTGAGTAAACTCTAATTATTGTGCAATTATACATTTTTTTTGAATCAGATTAAAAATCTGGGCAACTGATTTTGCGGTACTTTCTACTCGGCTTACGAGCACACCACTCTATACCTGCAGATATCTCATGTGAACCAGGAGCTGCTGATCGAGCTCCACTCACCGTGAGATCAAAACTATATCCAAACTTAAACTTATCCTTACGAAACCCTACCAATGCCATAAGTGCATCCGAATTACCGTACTCACCAAATGTCTGTCTAAACCATAAACCCGTAACCAATGGTCCCTTATTATAGTAGAAACCAATATTCATCTGAGTAAACTTATTTTGAAGCATAAACAGTACATTAGGAGATATCGTAGATTCAGGATTTTTACGGCCATCCAGCGGTATCACTAATCCACCGTGTGCCGTATATCTTCTTGGGATTATACCATTGGGATTACCAAAAAATGACTGTACCGGTTCTATCAAATTATGCACAGCTATACCAGCATAAAAACGCTCTGTATAACCAAGTACACCTGTCGCAAAATTTGCATACCCCTTAGCGTCAGTTAAGAAACGCTCTTGTGTAGGATTCACAAATCCTGCACTAGGATCTATCTGATCTTCGAATCTGAGTCGTTGCCAGTCTATACTTCGCTGACCGTACTGACCTTCTATACCAAAACGCATTGTAAACTTTCTCGTTACTGGTAACTGAAATGAATATCCTGCAGATACAGAAGTAGATCTAAGCAGACCTTCACCAGCTCTGTCATCTAATAATAGTAAGGAAATGCCTCCGCCTATTTTATCAAAGTGTTGGTCATAACTAGCACTTGAAGTAATAAATGTACCCGGCAGTGATGGCCATTGATTTCTATAATTTAATACTACTCTACCACCTCCATTACACGTGCCAGTGCCTGCCATTGCAGGATTGGTATATATAGGAGCAGCGTAGAATTGCGTGAATTCTGGATCTTGGGCTTGCACATTTGTAAATGTCAATAGGCCCATTGTTAATAAAATAGCAGCTTGTAATTTTTTCATTCTACTTGAGTCTTAATATACAAAGATATAACATTTATAAAAATACGTACAGAAAATATAATTATTGTGTCAAATTTCTATTTTATTAATTCGCACACAATAATTAAAGCCTTAACATTGTTAAACAAACAACAGATTAAGAATAAGATTATTTCACCGAATGAAGATCACCTTGTCGAAAAACCTAATACCACTGCTTCTTGTAGTTATATCTATCACTGCGACCCAAGCACAGGATAAAACTGTCTCTCTCCAGTGGGATATCAATGAGAACGCTAAGGTTAATCCTGAAAACTCACTACACGAAGTACTAAATGTAGCTATGTGCAAGGGATGTGGAGCTAGCATAACAGAGGATAATCTGTACAAAATTCCGTATTATACATATAAAATAGCCGCAGACTTCATAGCCATAGACCAGGTACGTCTGAAAGGTATAAAGACACAGTCTTCTCTATCCCAGAAACTAAATCCGTACATCACAAATAATTTTGAAATAAAAACTACAGAAACTACAGAGAGAGGTAAACGATACATCCACATAAAAGTAACACCCATTCGTAAAAATGGAAACACACTAGAGCTTCTCACTAACTTCACGGTGGATATAACTACGAAAAGATACGTAAACGCTGCGGCTAATCTCAAAAAGAAGAAAGATCAAACGTACAATTCTGTACTAGAAAGTGGCAACTTCTACAAACTCAGTATAGTCAGTGATGGAGTTTACAAAATAGATAAATCATTTCTCATAGCCGGCGGTGCAGACCTTAGTACTCTGAGAATGTCTAAATTTAAGCTCTACGGCAATGGCGGACATATGCTACCTGAGGTCATTTCCGACCAACGCTATGACGACCTCCAAGAAAACGCAATATATGCCATAGATAATAACGGAAATGATTTAATGGATGACGGCGATTACTTCTTATGGTACGGCACCGGTCCTACGAAGTTCAATTACGTGAAATCAACCCAATCTTACGATGCTACAGGGCACGATTTTGACGTAGCCGCCTACTACTTTATCTCCTGGGACTCTCCTACCAATGGCAAAAGAATGGCCTCCACTCCTGCTAATCAGGGATTGAGTACTGATGCTATTGTAAGTACCTACGAGCACATTATTTATCATGAAAGTAATGAAGAAAATCATATACAATCTGGCAGAAAGTGGTGGGGTGATAAGATGCAAATCACTACTTTTAAAAACTTTAACTACGCTATCAATAATGTAGCTATAACTGAGCAAGTAGGTGTGAGAGCTATCGTCACAGCTAGGACTCTTACAAGATTTCCTGCAGGAATGACCTTGCGATTAGGAGACTCACTGATCCGCAATGTAAATTTCACAACTGTAAAAGGAAACTATGACGGCAGGCACGCGTCTTCGCCTACAGTAATGACTAGAAGTGTAGGAATACAGAACGGGAATTTGACATTGAGGTATGACTTCAATAAAACACTAAATGAGGCTGCTGCATGGATAGACTACCACGTGCTTACAGTACCCCGCAAACTAATCGATAATGGAGAGCAGCAGATTATACGGAATAATAGAAAGACAGAGACTGGTAATCTCCAATACAATATAGAGCAACTAAATACGCAAAGTTTTATCTGGAACATCACAGACCCTGCCAATAGTACTAGACAAATAACGTATGACAACGGTACTTTCAGCTCATACAAGATAACTAATATAGGAGCAGATACTAAGCCTAATTTTGTCCTAGCTTCGTATAGCAATGCTAGAATACCAGGTT
This sequence comes from uncultured bacterium, assembly GCA_963933305.1. Taxonomy (GTDB): domain Bacteria; phylum Bacteroidota; class Bacteroidia; order NS11-12g; family UBA9320; genus UBA9320. The sequence continues at coordinate 33,800 of CAWVTM010000004.1, read as the reverse complement.
TCATAGGGAAAATTAAAAACCAAAATCTACATGCTATTAAGGATATAGATTATCTAATGGTCACCAGCCCAGAACTAGAGGCGCAGACCAACAGACTTGCAGATTTTCACAGAGCCAATGGACTAGTAGTGGAGGTGGTAATCACCCCAGAAATATATAATGAATTTTCTAGTGGAGCACAAGATGTAACTGCCATACGAGACCTTAGTAAACTAATATATGACCGTGGAATGCTGTCTGGTGCAGAGCGAACGTTTAAGCACCTCCTCCTGTTTGGTGATGCCAGCTATGATTATAAAAATGTAGAAGAAAACAATACTAATGTCGTCCCCATATATCAGAGTTATGAGAGTAATGAGCCTACGATATCTTACTGCTCAGATGACTATTATGCCATCCTAGATGACAATGAAGGCTACTGGGGTCTTATCTCTCCTCCTCAAGGAGATGAAGGTCTAGATTTAAGTGTAGGTAGGCTGCCTGCTAGTAACGCAGCAGAAGCAAAAATAATAGTAGATAAGATTATCCACTACCACACCGAGTCTAGCCGTGGTAATTGGATGCAGACTATCACCTTCGTGGGTGATGATGAAGATAACAACAGGCACGTAGTTCCGTCTGAAGAAATGACTAAGGCTATAGCTCTACAAAGTCCTGAGTATAATGTTAACAAAATATGGCTAGACGCCTACGAGCAGGTATCCTTTGGTAGTGGAAATAAATACCCTAAGGTAAATGAGGATATCACCAAGGTAATAGGTACTCAAGGGACTCTAATCTTTAACTATGTAGGACACGGTGGAGAAAATGGAATGGCACACGAAAGGGTAGTGACTAGACCAGAGATATTAAGTTGGAGCAACTATGATAAACTAGCCTTTTATATCACTGCTAGTTGCGAACTGGCCAAGATAGATAATCTAGATATAGAATCTCCAGGAGAGCTCATGTTATTCGATCCTGATGGTGGAGCTATAGGACTGCTAGCTACTACTAGAGTGGTATTCATAGGTGCTAATACGGAGCTTAATACACTGCTAGTAAATAACAATCTGCTTAAACAAGCAGATGGACAACTACTCCCACTCGGTGAGTCCTATAGAAACATGAGAAATAGAGACGACAATGAAGAGCTAAATAAACGCTGCTTCATACTACTCGCAGACCCGGCTATGAGACTGCTAAGTCCATCAGAGAGAGTAACCACTACGTTCATAAACGACATACCTATAGGTCTATTTACAGATACCAATAGCTTACAGTATGATACACTTAAAGCATTAGATCTTATCACTATAGAAGGGGAAGTGAGAGATAGGAGTAATACTATACTCTCTAATTTTAATGGAACAGTATATCCTACATTTTTTGATAAGCCGGGCACTTATAAAACGCTAGTAAACGACCCTGAAAGTAACCCACTAGAATTTCAAGAACAAAATAGAGTAATCTATAGAGGTGCTGTGACTGCTACTAATGGGAAGTTTAAGTTTCAATTTGTAGTACCAAAAGATATAGCCTATAATGTGGCTCCCGGTAAACTATCCTACTACGCCAAAGACGGTCTAGTGCACGGAGGCGGAGCTGAGATTAGCTACCTAGTTGGCGGTACTTCAGACAATGTATTAGACGATACCGAGTTTGATCAATTAGAGCTCTATATGGACGACGAAAGTTGGGTTTTTGGAGGAAGTACAGACCCTACTCCACTATTACTTGCTAAGATGATAGATAGTAGTGGTATAAATACCATAGGTAGTGGAATAGGTAGAGAAATGGTGGCAACTATAGATGCGGGTACAGATGCTGAGCGAATTATCATCGTAAACGACTACTTTAAGCCTGAGCTGAATAGCTATCAGGCAGGAAGTATCGAGTATCCCTTTGAAGAATTAGCTCCTGGCAGACACACTCTGAGCTTAAAAGTATGGGATGTATATAATAACAGTAAAGACGCGTATACAGAGTTTGAAGTAGCTGAAAACGAAGAAATAGAACTCGCTAATGTGCTCAACTATCCTAACCCATTTAGCACAAATACAGCTTTTCACTTTGACCATAATAAAGCAGGACAATACCTGACTGCAAATCTGATTATAAGCACAGTGTCTGGCAAAGCTGTAAAAAGCATAACTCAAGATTTACCAAATGCACCCGCACACTCTGCCGATATACTATGGAATGGCAGAGATGACTATGGAGATCCTATAGGTAGAGGAGTATACATATATACTTTAAAAGTAAGAGCAGAGGACGGCTCTACATATAGTAAAACAGAAAAACTATACATCGTAAACTAATAAATAATTAATGATACATTTGCCAAAAAATAATCCAAAATTGAAAGCGTACATTTTTCTTTTCACCGCAGTGTTACTGGCATTTAGCAGTACAGGACAGGTAATTAATACTAACAAAGATTTACTAGGTCAACGAAACGTAATTACTACTGCTGCACCTTTTCTGCTCATATCTCCTGACTCTAGAGCCGCAGCTATGGGAGACTTAGGAGTAGCTACTTCCGCAGATGTAAACTCCATACACTGGAATCCGTCCAAACTCGCTTTTATAGAGGGGGACGCAGGTATAGCTATATCAGCGGCACCTTGGCTTCGTCAATTGGTACCCGATATATGGTTTTACTATATGAGTGGCTACAAAAGAATAGATGATAAAAGTACAGTAGCTATGTCACTACGCTATTTCACTCTGGGAGATATACAGTTTACAGATCAGCAAGGAAACGCTACTGGTAACTATGAGCCAAAAGAATTTGCTCTAGATGGTGCTTATGCTCGTAAACTATCTGAAAACCTCTCACTAGGCATAGCACTTCGATTTGTATTTTCTGATCTTGCTAGAGGCCAAGTAGGTAGCAGTGGGTCTGAGATAAAAGCAGGTACCGCAGGAGCTGGAGATATATCTATGACGTATATGAATGACACTAAAATAGGAGGAAAGGATTTTGACTTCACAGTAGCAGGAAACATAAGTAACATAGGGAATAAAATCACTTACACCACAGAAGCGAATAGAGATTTTATTCCTGTCAATCTTAGACTAGGTACGTTTTGGAAAACACAAATAGATGAATACAATGAAATAGGATTTGGTGTAGACTTTAACAAACTACTAGTCCCTACTCCAAAATATACTTACGTACAGAATTTTAATAATCAAGACTCGGTATACTCAGATGGCAGTAAGGTAATAAACGGAAGAGAACCTCAAGATGCACCGCTAATACAAGGGATGCTGTCCTCATTTAGTGACGCTCCGGGAGGTATTGGTGAGGAACTAAGAGAATTCACTGTTTCTATAGGTGCAGAATACTGGTACGCAAAGCAATTTGCACTTAGAGCTGGTTACTTCCACGAGGCAGAAACTAAGGGAGCTAGAAGATACGCTACATTTGGTGCGGGTCTGAAGTATAAAGTTTTTCAAATAGATGCCGCTTACTTACAGCCTTTCACAAGACGTCACCCGTTACAGAATACCATTAGATTTAGTTTATTATTTGATATAGACGCATTCAAAGATCAGAGGTAAAGAATACATATTTATAAAATTAAAAGCTTGCTCTATACATACAGAGCGAGCTTTTTTATGCCCTAAATTACAGATATGGATTAGACTCTCTCTCCTGTCCCACTGTGGTAAGTGGACCATGTCCCGAGTATACGATTACCTCATCTGGCATAGTCAGCAGCTGACTTCTGATACTACCCATAAGCGTACCCATATCTCCACCAGGCAAATCCGTGCGACCTACGCTTCCTTGAAAAAGTACATCTCCGGAAATGACATATTTCTCTTCTTCATTATAAAAGCACACACTTCCAGGGGAATGACCTGGAGCAAATCTTATCTCAAAAGAAACTTCACCAAAACGGAATGACGTTTCTGCTACTAGACCTACTTCAGCAGCTACTAATGAATCCATCTGTAGGCCATATTGAAGGGCTACTACACGAGCACTATCATAGACTACCATCTCTTTAGCATTCACCTCAGGAGTAAGTCCATAATGACTATTAAACCAATTTACTCCAAACACGTGATCCAAGTGTGCATGGGTCAAGATAAGTCGTATAGGTTTTAGTTTTTGAGCAGTGAGATACTCAAACATGCGAGCATTTTCTTGTGCGTCATACATACCTGGATCTATTACTAGGGTATTCCCCTCTTCATCTGAAATAAGATAAGTATTCTCTCCAAAAGGACCAAAAGTAAGCTGATGTACGTGTGTCATATCTAATATAATTATAAATCGTATACTCGTGAAGCATCTAGTTTCAGAGCAGTGAAAATAAAGATTCCAAATGCCAAAATAGACGATCCTCCATATGAAATTAATGGCAGGGGTATCCCTATTACTGGCATTAAACCGATAGTCATTCCTACATTCACCAGTAGGTGAAAAAAGATGATACTTGCTAGACTATAAATGAAAATCCTCTTAAACTTCTTTTTAGCTCTGCCTGCTAGGTGAAATAATCTTAATACCAGCAGTACAAAAAGCAAAATAGTACTAGAACTGAGTACCCAGCCACCTTCTTCTCCTATGGTACAGAATATAAAATCTGTTTCCTGCTCTGGTATAAAATCTCCTTTAGTGTGTGAGCCATTCTGGAATCCCTTACCCCAAAAACCTCCAGAACCGATGGCTATCTTACTTTGATTAACATTATATCCTGCACCTCGATTATCCTCTATCAGATTAAGGGTGACCTGGATACGCTTCTGCTGATGACTCTGTAGTACAGTATCAAAAAGGAACTGCACACTCAAACTAAAAAGAACTACTACTGCAGCTGTGGCTATGCTGGGCACCACTAGTTTTTTATTAGTATAAGTAAATGCATAAAAAACCAGCAAGACTATCAACGTACCTATACTAAATGCTAATGACCCAAAAACCAAGGTCAACACAAATATAAAAATGGCAACGATGCCTAAAACCAAGATATTAGGTGTCATTCCTTCTCTATAGAACACTATAAATAAACTCAAAAACACAAGTGCTGAACCGGTATCTCCTTGGAGTATAATGAGTCCCATAGGAATGAGCACCACTGCAGCTATCTTAAGTACATCTCCCCTCTTTTGCCAAGAGAAACCGATGGTACTTAGTATAGATGAAATAGCGAATGCAGTTCCATATTTAGCAAATTCTGAAGGCTGAAGGCTAAAACTACCAATCCTAATCCAAGATCTGGCTCCATTAATATCAGCACCTATAAAAAGTACTGCTACTAGCAGTAGCATTAGTAGTATGTAGATATATATACTGAAGGCTTCAAAAAACTGTGCGTTTAATAGAAAGATGATAATCCCTAAAAATACAGATACTCCAAACCACATAATCTGTTTGCCACTTCTACCTTCTAGCAGCGTAAAAGCTCCCGCCTCTGAAGTAGCAGAATATACACTAGCAATGCCGATACACGTGATAGCTATAAATAAAAAAAGTGCTATGAGGTCTATCCTTGATTTAGTTTCCATAACTAGCTGTGTCTCTAAGTGCTCTATACTTTATTGGGATGAGATTAGAACTTTTCATTTTATCTTCAAGGTATTGCCTAGAGCTTCCCTCTATGCTATCTGGCTGTAGATAATGCTCTATAAGTAAATGTGCTATAGGAGCTGCCCATGTGGATCCATACCCTGCCTCTTCTACCACTACTGCTATTGCTATTTGTGGGTTTTCGAGCGGTGCAAAGGCTATATATGCAGAGTGATTTTTGCCATGTGGGTTCTGTACCGTGCCGGTTTTACCTGCTATATCTATCCCTGCTATAGCTATATGAGCAGCAGTACCTGAGAGTGTGACTTCGTGCATACCATCTATCACAGGGCCAAAATGAGATGGAGATATTTTAGTATAATTTTTTATCAAGTACTTATCAGGTATTTTATCCATACCTTCTATTTGTCTCACTACGTGTGGTGTGAAGTAATAACCTCTATTTGCTATGACTGCAGCTGCATTGGCCATCTGCATAGGTGTAAGACCTAGTTCCCCTTGACCAAAGGACAATGAGATAATATTTGCATAACTCCATCGCCCTTCTCCGTGCATTTTATCATAAAAAGAAGCTTCTTTTAACCACCCACGGTACTCACCAGATACATCAACACCAAGCTCCTGACCTATTCCAAAGCTTTTCAGGTATTCTCTCCAGCTCTTATACGCTTCTTCGGTATTAGTATACTTATCAGACTGCATCATAGTCTTAAAGGTATTGCAGTAATATGTATTGCAACTACTAGCTATACTTCTTTTGAGACTGGTACTAAATGTGTGACCATGGCATTTTATAATTCTTCTGCCTAGTCTATAGTAACCTGGACATCCGAAATGTGTGTGCTCATTTATAGCTCCATCTTGTAACCCTACAAGAGCCATGATAGGCTTGAAAGTAGATCCTGGTGGATATGGAGCAGATACAGCTCTATTAAAAATTGGCTTAGTGGGATCCTTGATAGCTCCAGCATAGTATTTGCCTCTGTTTTGAATATTAAAGTTAGATGGGTTATAAAACGGACTCGAAATAAGAGCTAACACCTCTCCAGTCTTAGGCTCTATGGCCACTACACTCCCCATTTTATTATTAAGCAGTAACTCACCATACTGCTGTAAGTCTATGTCTAGGCTAAGTTTTAAATTACTCCCATCCAAGGCTGCTATATCTAGTTTCCCTTCTTTATAGGACCCTTTATTTACACCATACTTATCTACATAGAAATACTGTTCCCCTTTGATACCCCTGAGATAATCTTCATAAAACTTCTCTACGCCTTTTTTTCCTACAAAATCTCCTTGTTCATAAAAATTATCTGGCTGTAAATCCAGATCTCTTTTATTTACCTCACCGAGATAACCTAAGACGTGAGCAGAGCTATTAAACTTATAGTTACGATCTTGACGTATTTCAAAGAAAAAGCCTTTAAACTCGTACAGTCTTTCTTGCACTCTGACAAACACCACATTACTGATATTTTTTTTAAATACAGCTTTCCCTCTGTATGATTTTCTTTTTGCTTGAGCTAATCGCTTGTCAAATTCAGCTTTGTCTATTCCTAACAAAGAACAAATTCCAAATGTATCTATATCTTTTAATTGAATGGGTACCGTTAACATAAGATCATAAACGGGATCATTGTACACGATGAGTTTATCTTTTCTATCAAAGATAAGTCCTCGCTGGGGATAGATAGTCTGCTTTCGTAAGGAGATTTTCTCTGCTATAATAGAATACTTGTCATCTAGCACCTGAATCTGTAGGAGCCTAGTTATATATAGCAAACCTACGAGTAACACTGCCGCATAAATATAAAATGAGCGGTGCTGATACATACTATATACGCTTAGTGTTAGAAAACTGTATAATAGCTATAATAGTAAGTGATAGCAATGAGCTAGAGACCACAGTAAGACCGTAAGTCGCCCCGTGGAGAGCTCCTATGCTTCCTATGAAAAACAAGTACAAATGATAGAAAAATACTAAGATAGCTGCAGTATATGCAAAACTCACTAGTCCTGCAGAATTGACTGTGTATGGCAGCCTATTCGCTACCTGCTGCTTAAGATCTTGCCTATTGAGCAGTCCGATTCTGAATACTATAAGCCACAGACATGCAGAGGTGTGTATCCCCGGTGTAGCAGTGAAAAAGTCCACTAGTAACCCTAGTCCTGCCGCTATAAGGACTTGATTTAACCTACTGAGATGCAGTGGCAGAGTAATCAATAAAATTATAAACACCTGCGGAACGATAAAAGCAGAAAGCTCCAGATGATTAAGTACCAAAAGCTGCAATGCTAAAATCAAAATCCAGTATAGAATACGTCTAGTCATTGTCTGAGATGAGTGCTTCCATTTGGTCTATATCTCTATTAATAATAACAAAAACATATTCTAGGCTTCTGAAATTAGTAGCAGTCTCTATCTCCGTCTCGTAATACTGACTTTTAGGATTTTTATCCAACTTGGTTATTCTGCCTAATGATATACCTGAAGGAAAAAGCATTGATGACTTACCTGTTTTTACCTCATCTCCTATTTTGAGTTTTTCTAGTTTATTGATCCCCGAAATACGCATCACATTAGGAGCCTCATTTACCCAGAGAAGTTTGGTGTAGTATTCCATGCCATGAATATTGGGTATGACAGTCATATTGGTATTGAGTAGAGACATCACTATACTGTAATTAGTGGTAGACTTAAGTACCAGCCCTGCCAGACCCTCTGAAGAAATTACACCCATATTTTTATGTATTCCGTGGTTCCCTCCTTTGTTTATCACAAACACATTATTCGCTTTATACGTAGTATTATACACCACTTGAGCTGGGATGACATCATACAGTGATTTTCTACTGGTATCCTTTAATTCAATGGTGTCTCCAGATACTAATAATGTACCTATTGTAGAGTTTTGAAACTGCGTTGCTATCTGATTTTGTAGTAATTCGTTCTGATACTTAAGATCAAAATAATCACTCACTGTTGAAGACATAGTATTGCCAGCGTCTGTTACAGAGTTCGCTGCTTGGGTAAAAGAAGCTTGTTGAAAAGGGTTTAGACTAAAGACTAGAAAGCCACAAAAAACTTGCAGTAGTGCAAACACTATCAGGTGTAATCTTTGCTCTATAAATGCAAGTAACTGCTGCATTAGGAGTTTATAAAGATCGTTTTATAACTTTTTAGGTTTTTTAGAGCTACTGCGGTACCACGTACTACCGCCCTTAGTGGATCTTCTGCTACATATACCGGCAACTTAGTTTTACTAGAAATACGTCTATCTAAGCCTCTAAGCAATGCACCACCACCCGTAAGATAAAGTCCTGTTTGATAGATGTCTGCTGAAAGTTCAGGAGGTGTAAGCTCTAGTGCCTTCATCACTGCTTCTTCTATTTTAGAAATAGACTTATCCAGTGCTAATGCTATCTCAGAATAAGAGACGAATATCTGCTTCGGTATACCTGTCATAAGATCTCTACCATTCACCGGGTAATCTTCTGGTGGATTTTCTAGCTCAGGAAGTGCAGCACCTACTTCCACTTTAATGTTTTCTGCGGTACGCTCACCTATCATTAGGTTATGCTGTCTACGCATATATTCTATTATATCATTGGTAAAATCGTCTCCTGCTACGCGGATAGACTCATCAGATACTATACCTGAAAGTGCTATTACTGCTATTTCAGTTGTACCACCCCCTATATCTATGATCATATTTCCCATAGGCTCAGTCACATCTATACCGATACCTATAGCAGCTGCCATAGGCTCAGGAATCATATACACTTCCTTACCTCCAGAGCGTTCTGCACTTTCTTTTACTGCTCTTTTTTCTACCTGAGTGATTCCACTGGGGATACATATTACCATGCGTAACTGCGGACTACCAAACCTACTTTTAGTATTGATTAGCTTTATAAAATGACTAATCATTTGCTCTGCCGCTTCAAAATCAGCTATTACACCATCCTTAAGTGGTCGTATTGTTTTGATTTCTTCATGTGTTTTACCGTGCATTTTCTGTGCCTCAGAACCTACAGCAAGTACTTCTTTAGTCGTACGGTTAATCGCTATGATAGATGGCTCATCCACCACTAACTTATCTTTATGAATGATGAGTGTATTAGCTGTACCTAAATCTATAGCTAGTTCTTGCGTGAAAAAATTAAATATTCCCATTAGGGTAAATTGTTAGTTTTAGTGTGTTTTAAAGAAACGCAAAAGTATTGATTTATAAAGATTTATTCAATAGTCAAAACCTAATTTAACTCGATATTTTCAACATATTTAACGACATATAGCATGTTCAACGTGTTTGTTTTAGTAGGTATTAAACCATACAATTCGAATTGATAATAATATTGCCAAATAAAAGATAATATTTTAATCTTTTTATGCTATGTTTGCACCCACATGTATTTCGATAAAAACGTAAAACTACTCCGTACTCAGAAAGGGCTTTCACAGCAAGATTTAGCAGACTCATTAGAGCTTACCCGCTCTAAACTAAATAGTTACGAACGCGGAGTACAGCCTCCTTTTGATATACAAATAGATATAGCAGATTATTTCAATGTCACTTTAGACGGGCTTGTACGTCATGACCTTTCTAAACTCACACACTTTAAGCTTACGCAAATATTAAAAGGTAGTGAGGCAGATGTACGTGGTAGAAAACTTCGCTTACTCACCGTAAGTGTAGATGCCAATGAAGAGGAAAACATAGAAATAGTAAGCATGAAAGCTCAAGCAGGATACACCGGCGGATATGCTGACCCCGAATTCATCAAAGATCTGCCTAAATTTAAACTTCCTTTCTTACCTAAAAATAAGACTTATCGTAGTTTTCAGATAAAAGGAGACAGCATGCCGCCAGTAAGTGAAGGCTCATGGGTGACTGCTAGTTATCTGCAAGATTGGAATGATATAAAAGATGGTGATAATTACATCGTAGTCACTAAAGATGAAGGAATCGTATTCAAACGTCTTTATAACAAAATAAAAGCAGATCACAGCCTTACTCTAGTAAGTACTAATAGTGCCTACGCTCCATATATACTTCATATAGACCAAGTAGTGGAGGTATGGAAGTTTGAGACCTGGAACGGGTTTGAGGTGTAGAGGCTATCCGTCGTAAAGACTTAACACTACTTCGCTACGACGTAATATCGCTGCGTCAAACAGTGAACAATCCAATAAACTCTATACACTACAAAGGAAAAGCAAGACGAAGAACCAACTGGGACTAGAGAAGTTCTGGGTACTACTTCGTCACTATAAACACGAAGTATAAAAATCACCATTTTAGATATGTAGAGAATGGCACTATATATCCATCTAAAGTAGGAGTAATAGCACAAGACTACTGGAACTAAATACCTGAATACTCTCCACATGTAAGTTCTATAGCTTTCACATTTCTACCAGACCATCTTCACGGAATCATAGCACTAAACGCAAGAGATATTATACTACCAGAAAAAAGACCTTTCAGTGAATCTGACTATAAAAATGAATTCGCTGCCATTACTCCAAAAACTGGATCTATCTCTGCTATAATTAGGTCCTACAAGGCCGCCGTGACTAAAGAATCCGAACAATCAAACCTTCCCTTTCAATAGCAACCACGGTTTCAAGATACTATTATCAAAGACCAAAAAGGACTTGACCCTGTGAAAAACTATATCCTCAACAATCCTAAAAACTGGAGCAAAAAAAACTCACTAAGACGTAACACTGCTACGTAAGACGTCTATAGCTCAAACTCACAAGGACCCAGATCATCGCAAGGACGTAGCATTGTTAAGTCAGACACCTATAGCTCAAGCTCATCGTAAAGACCTAGCTACTGCTACGTCAGAAAACTACTTGATGAAATACTACGCTAATCTAGACGAATAGCATACGCTTCTTTATCTCCTCCTGAAGTCACTCCTTCTATAAGGACTGCTCCAGGTTTTCCTACTAGTGCATTCTCTACATCCTTAGTAGTATAGACGGGTGACTTATCTATATGTGTAATAATAAAGCCACTCGGTATGCCTTTCTGCTTCATAGCACCACTACCTAGCTTCCTGATTTTCACCCCACTTTTAAGCTTCAGGGCCAGACGCTCATCTCGGCTTAAGTTCTCAAGTTCCGCTCCTAATACTTTCGTCTCTTCTCTCACCACGTCTGTATTCATTTCCTTTTCTCCCTCTTTAGATAAAAGCGTAGCAGACAACGTCTTCTCTTTCCCATCTCTCACGAGTGATATATCTACCTTATCTCCCGGATGATACTTGCTGATTTGCTCTTGCAGCTCGCTAGACTTATCTACTCGTACACCACTTATCTTAGTGATGACGTCACCCTCTTTCACACCTGCTTTATCAGCACTTCCACCTTCACTAACAGCTGGTATATATACTCCCGTAAGATTTTCTAAGCCTTTATCATTAGCAAGCTCCTGAGTGATATCCTGAATACGAACTCCCAATATAGCTCGCTTAACCTCGCCATAATCTTTAAGGTCACCTATTATCTTTTTAGCTAAGTTGATGGGGATAGCGAAGCTATATCCAGAATAAGATCCAGTTTGAGAAGCTATAGCGGTATTGATACCGATAAGCTCGCCACTTGTATTTACCAGAGCACCGCCACTATTACCTGGATTTACAGCAGCATCTGTCTGAATGAAGTTTTCTATAGCATACTCACCACCTCGCTCTCTAAGTAGATTTATGTTCCTCCCTTTTGCACTCACTATACCCGCAGTCACCGTACTCGTAAGGTTAAATGGATTACCTACAGCTACTACCCACTCTCCTACTTTAAGATCATCACTATTACCTAAATTAAGGTACAGCAGGTTCTCCTCTTGTATCTTGAGTAACGCTAAATCAGTCTCTGGATCTGTACCCACCACTTCAGCTATGTAGGCACGCTTATCCTCTAATATCACTTCCACTTTACTCGCATTATCTACCACGTGATTATTCGTCACTATATATCCATCTTTTGTGATAATGACGCCAGAGCCTGTGGCCTGCTGAGGTCCACGCTGTGGAGATTGAAAGTTAGGACCAAAGAATTCCTCGAAAGGATTGCTCCCTTGACTCTTAGTGCTTGCGTTTATCGTAGTTTTAATGTGCACTACTGCTGGTGTAGAGATATCCGCCACACTTACAAAATCCACATCTGGTACATCTACCAATTTTTCAGCCAATACAAATTTTGAATTTTGATGTGACTGAAAACCTTTCGGAACTATATCTTCCGTAAAAACACGATTAACTCCTAGGGCTATCAAACCTCCTATTACAGCTACACCTAATATTCCTAATACTTTTTTTATGTCCATATATTTACTCTTAAAAAATTCTAAATTAACTATAACAGTTACTATTCCAAAATACATTCAGTAGAAGTATCGCAAGAGGTAAAAAATATTATTACCTTTGATAACTGCAAAACCTATGTCTATAACGGCTGAAATATATGTTTCGTTACCTTCCATTCACCTTTCTCGATTAACGCGTATTAACTATCTACAAAATGTTTGGTATAGGTAAGCTAGCAGATCATATCATCATTGAGCGAATAAAACAAGGTGACGAGAAAATGCTCGTGTACTTGTACAAAGAGCACCGTACGATGGTAAAAAACTTTATACTAAAAAATAACGGCGACGATTCAGCGGTAGATGATATACTTCAAGATGCTGTGATAGCCGTGTGGAAGAACACGAATAAACCCGAATTCCTACTACAAGCTAAACTAAGTACATACGTAATGGCTATAGGTAAAAACCTATGGTTTAAAGAACTTAAAAAACGTACTAAATTTAAACTAGTAGACGAGGCTAACCACCTAGGCCAAGGCTCTGAAGAGATGAATCTTGACATGGATCAAAGTATCATCCGACAGCTCGTACAGGATATGGGTAAACCTTGCGGCCAACTGCTAGCCTATTTCTATTTTGACGGATTTAGTACTAAAGTAATAGCAGAAAAACTAGGCTATGCCAATGCAGATACTGTAAAGAGTAAGAAGTACCAATGCTTCAAAAAATTACAAGGTACCGTCTTAGCCACTTATCATAAGGAAGAACTGCTATGAATATGGATGAACAAATATATCATAGTATAGACGCTTACCTAAGTGGTGAACTACAAGGGAGAAAGTTAGATGAATTTAAAGCTGAGCTAAGAACCAATGAAGATCTTCAAGAATCTGTAACTATTCAAGAAAAAATTATATCAGCTATAAATGCTGAAAGAGATAAAGAACTGAAAGAATACCTTATTGGAAAAACAAGAAAAAAAGTCCTACAGATAGCACCTATTTATAGAACATGGATGCTTACAGCTGCAGCCATAGCACTCCTTATAGCAGCTGCAATTACTCTGATACCATACATAAACACTACTCCCGAAAATAATACGACAGCCATTCCTTTAACACAAAAGAAAAAAACTACTGACTCTAAAGTATATGAACCTGCTCCGCTACAAGAGACAAAAACTACAACAGTAGACACTCAGACTCTAGCCATAGCCAAAGTACCTGACGATACAGAACCCGAAGATGAAAATGTAATTTCAGAAATTGAGGATGAAGATGAATTCACTGAACCGTTAGATAAACAAAATAGTGATGATATGATTACCTCTGTCACCGAAACAGATAAAACTACAGGTGCATTGAAAATCAATACACCTGTCATAAAAAACATACCGCCTGACCAACCTATTGCTATACAAAGAAGTACTGACATAGAAGTACGAGGAGATGAATTGTTAGTCTCTAGACGTTTTACAGTACCGGGTATAGAACCAGATTTCAGTATCGACGCTACCAGACTAGAAGAGAGACAAAAAGACAGCGCTACTGGTAAGAAAAAGAACGAAAACAAAAACATTTCAACCGAAAGAGAGAATTTTACTGATTACGCTGCTACCTCTAGAGAAGTAGAGGTAGAGTACTGGAAAAGTGTAGTAAACTACAAAGGATACCAATACGATGGGACTAAAGTAAAGCTCTATGGTATTGACAAAACTAAAACATTAAGTTTCAAAGAATTAGACAGTAGACTTTATCTTAAATCCGAAGGAAAGCAATACTTTCTAGAAAAAAATAAAAAATACAATAGATTGGTAGAAGTCACAAACCCTACCCTATTAAAAGTAATCAATGACTAAAGAAATAACATTCTATAAATACCAAGGTACTGGCAATGATTTCATAATCACTACAGACCTATATAAAGTGACTACTGATCAAATAATCTCCCTCTGCGATCGCAAATACGGCATAGGTGCTGATGGACTAATCGTTATGAAAAAAGGTGGCACCACAGATTTTGATATGATGTACTATAATGCTGACGGCTCCGAAAGCTTCTGTGGAAATGGAAGTAGATGTGCAGCTAAGCACGCTGCATACTTAGGCTGGGTGAGCGGTGAGTGTACATTTAAATCTAATGACGGTGAACATACTGCCACAATAGAAGACGACGAAGTGAAACTAAAAATGCACGATGTAGATATGGTACTAGTAGAAGATGAAGGCTATATGCTCAATACTGGCTCTCCACATTACATAGCTTACACTGAAGAACTAGAAGAGCTAGATCTTATCACTGCTGCTCATGCGATCAGATATAATGATAACTTTAAAGAAGTAGGAATCAACGTTAACTACCTAGAAGCTAAAAATGGTATACTCTATATGCGTACCTACGAACGTGGTGTGGAAGATGAGACGCTTAGTTGTGGTACAGGAGCAACAGCAGCTGCCATAGCTCATTACCTAGAGAAAGAAAGCACGGTGAAGAAGTTCTCTCAAAAAATACAAACAAAAGGCGGAGCACTAGTGGTCACCTTTAGTAAGAAAGACACCGTATTTTCAAATATTTACTTATGTGGACCGGCAGTGCAGGTGTACTCAGGTAAGATAAGTATATGAAATAATATTTAATCTTCTGTACCATCGCATTGGTATCTTTTCTGAGCTGTCTCGCGGTATCCATAGCATCCGATAAAATCTAAATTGAAAATACTCAAATATCTACTAGAAAAACAGTCTTACTTCTAGTCGCTAGAAAATTCGTGGCATTAGCTTTATTGATTTATTAAAAAAAAAACATAGTAGAAACCAAGGTAGCTTCAATTCAAGATAAGCAATACCAAACCACACCAGTTTTAGTTGTTACATATTATCTAAAAGAAATAGGTAACATACTTTTAACTGTTCGAAATTTTTTTTACTTCATATTCACATCCAATGCGTCCCTCAAAGCATTGCCAAGAAAATTGAAAGACATTACCAAAAGCATAATGCACACTCCAGGAATGATAGCTAGATATGCTGCATCAAAAACGATGTAATTATAATGTTCCTTTATCATACTGCCCCAGCTCGGCATAGGTGCTTGTACTCCAAGACCTAAGAAACTCAAACCTGCTTCTAGCAAGATAGCACTTGCAAAATTAGCTGCACAGACTACGATAATAGGTGCCATGATATTGGGTAGTATATGTTTAAAGAGTATTCTGATATTCCCAAAACCCAATACTTTAGCAGCTTGGATATACTCCATTTCTTTAATCTGTAGCACTTGACCTCGCACTATACGTGCTAGCTCTACCCACATACTGAGTCCTATCGCTAGGAAAACTTGATACAACCCTTTCTCTTGAAAAGCAAAACTGATAGCAATAGCAATCAAGAGACTAGGTAGACTCCATACTACGTTAATCAGCCAAAGAATAACACTATCTACCCAGCCTCCAAAATATCCTGCTAGCAGTCCTAATGTAGTACCGATTAATAGTGTAATAAGTACTGCCATAAAACCCACCAATAGCGACACCCTCGCTCCTATAATTACTCGGCTAAGTACATCCCGTCCATAACGGTCTGTGCCTAGTATGAAAGTACGGTGTATAATGTCCTTTTCAGAAATTATAGTTTTTGAAGGCTGCCACATCTCTAGGCCGTTCTTGTTATAGACTACATAGCTATCTGCTTTCCATTTCGCTACAGGGATATACTCATGTGCATTTTCCTGACCACTCATTAAGCATGTAAACAATGAAACATCATCTACTTCTCTCTTCGCCCCACGAAGCATATCTACCTGAAAACCTGGCTTTTCTATGGCCACTTCTAGATGTATATCGTTCGCTTTAGGTGTAGCGTCAGGTGTGATAATATACCCTAGGACGGCTATTACCAGCAGTAGACTGATAAAAATGAGTCCTGCAAAACCCAGTCTATTTTTTACGATCTTTTTGAGCATTTTGATGCTTTATTTCTATGGCGGTGAGTACTGCCATGAAGCTATACAACGGTACCGCTATTTTGTCAAACTCGATGTAGTTATTGAGCACCGCGTGTGTAAAATAAGTGACAAGACCTAGAAACACTGCCATACTGAGATACTTATCACTGCCACTCAAAACCCGATGATGCTTAAACCCTAAACTGAATACCCATACGACTATACTCATAAACAGTAATGCTCCAAGCAATCCACTCTCTGCCAGAGGACGCAGATACTCGGAGTGTATGCCACCGAGTGTTCCGGCATTGGTACTGATGATGGTCGTCTCATGAGGTAGCTGAAACTGCCCATACTGAAATGTATATGTCCCTGGCCCCCAGCCCACCATAGGCTTATCCTCCCACATCCGGGAGGCAGAACTCCACCTATTAAATCGCTCTAGATTAGAAGGATCAGAAGATACGTTACCTACAGACTGCAGATGATTTTCTATATTATCATCAGATTCATTTTTATTTCTAGAAAGACCGGTAAGTAGATTATCTAGGTTACTGGCTAAGTAAGCTACTCCTACTACAGCGATTATTACCAAGTAGTGGAAACGTATCTTCATCCTCAGCAGAGCATATATACCTAATGCAGCCAACAAACTCACCCAAGATGCTCGGGTAAATGAAAGTGCAACAGCTAGGACTAAAAACAAGAAGAGTATCACACACAGTACCCTAACCCACACACCATATTTCAGCCAACTACCATGTATGGCAAATACAAAGAGTACAGGCACTACAAAGGAGATACAAGCTGCGTACATGCCATGATCTGGTAAAAACGGACGCATAGCCGTATAGGCATATGATCGGCTAAATCCTCCTTGTGCATGCATAAAAAGTGTATAGGAAGCCAGGAGGACAACCGATACTGTGAATAGCCATATAAATTTTTTAGCCATACTCTCCTGCTGAAAGTACCGTGATAATAAGAAATAAAAAACAACTAAATACCAGCTTTTCATAAGCACATACTTTGCACTGATGATAGGCATAGTGCTATTAATAGCTGTAACTACGAGCCACCCAAAATCAACAATAATGAGCACACTGAGTATCACACTTACTTCTGGAAATTTCAACGTACGAGAACTGATGAGTTTTAACATAACACCAATAAACAGTAAAATCATGATGGGTTCAGTGGGTATGCTGAGATTTACAGAACTATAACGCTCATCTATGAGATGCACTGATAGTGGCGTAGAAAATGCTAGAAAGTAAAGTAGGTACTTTGGTTTATTGATACCTACCCAAAATGTTACGATTACCGCTGGTGCAGCTAAAGCAACATAAAAATCTAGATATACTGCTGCTAGGCAGTAAGCCAGAAAAACACCGGACCATAGGTACAGTTTTTTTATGTCTAACGACATATCCATCTACTTTTTCAGTAGACTCATTTGATTCATAATAAGAAGCACTACTATACTAAAAAAGC
Organism: uncultured bacterium; assembly: GCA_963933305.1. Classification (GTDB taxonomy): domain Bacteria; phylum Bacteroidota; class Bacteroidia; order NS11-12g; family UBA9320; genus UBA9320. Next base: position 15,515 of record CAWVTM010000004.1, on the reverse strand, counting down.
CAACTGCTCCTGTGATGAGAAGAACTATTAACGAGCGGACTGGATATGATTTTTTCTCAGCAGGTGAGGCACTTGTAAGTATGAACTTTTGAGGTACTGTTTTCTCCACGTCTACCTTAGATTTTTCATATCGCTTACGTAACTTACTCAGACTCTCTAGCTCAAGTATGAGAGTTTCTCTAAGGAAGGTATACTCACCTGCATACTCTGCTAATTTATTCTGTACTGCTTGTAATCTTCTACCTTTCGGTCCACTAGCATCTACCTTATAAAGCTCCTCTGCCAGTGCTCTAGATTGTTCCTCATAGTTAGTGATACCTTGTTTTCCTAATTCTTTAAGGCGAGTACGAATCTCACCTACTTCTTTTTCCTTATTTCTAAATTCTCCTTCCACTATTTCTAGTGCTTGAAGTGAAACTTGTTTTTGTATTTCTGTTTTTACACTATCATATAGTGCGCCTATTCCATTGGCTATCTCTGCAGCTTTGATAGGATCCTCATCAAGTACAAGTATCTCTACTGCAAGGTGGCGAGTTCTATTAAACTTAATATTACTCTTCATCTTATTTCCTAAATCAGTAAACGGAGTACCATCGTCAGTATCTATACCGTAGTGATTCATTAGATCAAAGTTTTTAACTATTCTACCTTGAAGAGCAGATGAGTTAAGTAATTGTAATGCATTCTCAGCCTCTTCTTCCTCACCAAAAGCAAGTGGATCTGCCTGACGCTGGGTCAAATCAGTAAATAAGGCATTACCGATAGAATTAATCGTAGTAGGATAAAATATAACTTGGGATTCATATTTAGGCTTAATAATAAATGGTGCTGTAAGTACCGCAGATAGGATTGCTGCTGAGAGTACAATTATGAGTAAATGTTTTCTGTATTTCCATACGAGAGAAACAATATCCATAAAATTAAAATCAAACTCTTTGTTTTGGTTCATTCTGTGCATTTAAAGTAAGGCTCAAAGGTAAATCAATAGGTCTATTTATAGTCATTTTCTTCTCAATGACTTTAAGTGCTTAGCTTCAAAAAGATTAAAGAGATATGCTCCTAGAACAATGGCAACTGAAATCATCATAAAATGAACGAGGGTATTTGTCAAATATTGCTTGGTATAAATAATCGATAAGGGCAAGAGTATAACACCAGTTAACACCGAGATAGCTGAACTCTTCTTCCACCGAAGACGAAACATTTTAAAACAAACAAAATAGCACATACACCCAAAGAAGACTTGACTCACTAGTGTAGCTAAAGCGGCACCTTGAGCTCCATACAAAGGAATAAGAACATAATTAAGTATTAAATTTACTCCCAATGTGATAGCCGCAAATCTATTGAGCCATTTTAGTTCCTTAGCCGCAGTAAGTAAGGCTCCATATACCAATGTCAATACACTTCCAAGAAACCCAAACATAAGCAATGCGAGTACTGCAGCAGATGCATTATTTGCTCGCTTAGGATTTATGATTTCCAATAAATCTGAACCATAGACTAAACTTAGACAAAAAAGTATTATCCCCCCAAAAAGAAGTAATCTAGCTGTATAGCTAGTGATCTTTTGTATAATCTCGGTATCGGTTATGTTTTTGCTGAAAAATGGAAGCAACACACCGCTAAATACCTGTGCAAACATCAGAATAGCAAAATAAAAACGATAGCCTAAAGCATATGTGCCTGCTTCAGCATCACCTACTAATTGCTTGATCATAACACCATCCATGTATGTATATAAGCCCATAAGGGTAACTAAGATAGCAAAGGGCCAAGCTTTTTTTATCAACGGTTTCAAGCTATCTAGATGAAACGAGATACGCATCGAACTTAAATGATTTTTTAAAAAATAAATAAGAATAAGAACTACTATGGATAAACTCAATACCTGAGCGAGAGCAAATCGCGTAATAGTCAATGATAATACAGGGATTTCACCCCATAATAATACACTTACAAAGGCAATGACTAGGACCCTGTCCAAAACCAAAAACACACCGTCTAGTTTAAATTTCTGTAGACTAGCTACTATACTTCTGAAGTATTGTACAAATGACGAAAGTATCTGTATCCCACATAATATGATAAGCAGACTAAACTCCTGAGAGGTATATCCGAGTATATACCCTACGCTAAATACAATGCCCACATAGACTACAGAAAGTAATAATTTGAGACCCAATATAGAGCCTGCTAATGAAGCTATCTTGGTATTATCTCGTGCTACTTCCGTGATATTGAAGCTATTTAATCCTAAATCTAATACGATGAAAAACAACATACTGAAATTAAACAAAGCAAAGTAATTACCATAGACTTCCGGACTCAGAATATCCTGCACTGCAGCATCTATGATGAGTATCCATATAGGTTTAACTAGCAGATTTAGCACCTGCATGAACGCAATGTCAGAAAGATACTTCTTCAGCATTTATTACGTGGGGGTAGCCGTTTTTCGCTCTACTCTTCTGGTTTTCATAAGCAAGAAAAATCCTACTATAAAGAAAAACATTAGCATCAGAACGGAAACGCGCATACTGCCAAAATAGCCTTCTAAAAAACCGAATAATAATGGACCAACGATTAGTCCCATCTTTTCCATCACATCAAAGAAACTAAAGAATGATGCACTATCATCTGTCTCTGGAAGCATCTTGCTGTAGGTACTTCTGCTCAATGACTGTGTGCCACCCATTACAAAACCTACTATTACTGCTAACACGTAAAACTCTACGGGGGTGGTTATAAAATATGCTAAAATCGTACATATAACCCATATCACAGTTGCCAGCATAAGCGTACGAATGTTGCCTAATTTAAAGCTGATATTTGACATAGCATACGCCCCCACTATGGCAATTAGCTGAATCAATATAATACTTACAATAAGACCAGTTTCTCTAGTTTGCCACCATACCGGATTTTGGTCTGCAGGCACCCACGCTATTTCTTTACTCGCAAATAGTACTGCCAATAGCATTACCGTCTGAACACCGGTATTATACGTAAAATAACTCGCTAAGAACATTCGCACCTTTGGATGTTGTCGCAGCTGCTTCCATACTTTAAGTAATTCTTTGTATCCGTTAAGTATTATATTTTTTCGTTTAACTTTTGTTTCGTAGTGGCTCTTATTAGGCAAGTAGTAGTAGGTATACTGAGCGAAACCTATCCACCAGACACCAACTAGTAAAAAACCAGCTTTGATAGGCATTACATTCGTGAATTGACTCAATATAAGAATAGTAATGAGGAGTAAAACACTACCAAAATAGCCCAAACTAAAACCTTTGGCACTTATAGCATCGTGTTTATCCTTATCTGCTATCTCTAGCAAAAAAGAGTTGTAAAAAACGATGCTTCCCCAAAAACCAATACTAGCAATAAAAACTGAAAGCATACTCATCTCTAATTGTTCTACATCAAAGAAATATAGGCTCATACACGCCAATGCACCCATATAACAAAAGATCTTTAGAAACATTTTCTTAGTTCCTGAGTAATCAGCAATACCCGAAAGAATAGGTACTAAAAGTACTACAATAAAAAAAGATGCAGAATATACGTATGAATACAATTCCGTATTTACAAATTTTCTTCCGAAAAACATCACCATTTCAACTGATTTACCTCCTATTGTTTCAACTAAATTATTCCTTTCAGCGTGGTCCTTTGTGACCGATACATAAAAAATAGGAAATATAGCCGTAGAGATTATTAGGTTATAAACAGAATTGGCCCAATCATAAAAGGTCCACGCGTTTATTACTTTCGGATCGTTTTTTCTAAATATAAATGCCACAACGTTTCTTCAAAAAAAGAGAAAAATACGGTCATCACAAGAAATATTTACTTTATGCTGCTTTTAAACGCAATCTATTGATCACTATTTCGGCTTCTTCTAGACCTATATTAACCTCTTTGATAGTATCATCAGACGGAGACTCATACATATAATCACTAAGTATAGCTTCACACACAGAGCGTAGACCTCTAGCACCTAGCTTAAACTCTAGGGCTTTTTCTACGATGAAGTCTATCACACTATCGGCTATGGTCAGCTTTATGCCTTCCATTTCAAATAAAGCTATATACTGGCGTATAAGAGCGTTCTTAGGCTCCAGCAGTATAGACTTCAATGTTTCTGCGTCTAGTGGCTTGAGAGCAGTTAGTATCGGGATACGACCTATTATTTCTGGAATAAGTCCAAACTGCTTGATATCTGAAGGAATGGCATACTGTAAGTATTCATCTGTAGTGATATCAGTCTCTTCTTTTGATTTAAAACCAAGTGAATTGGCCTTCATTCTGCGAGAGATTATTTTATCTATCCCATCAAATGCACCACCACACACGAACAAAATATTCTTGGTGTCTATCTGTACCATCTTCTGATCAGGATGCTTACGTCCTCCTTGGGGAGCTACGTTAGCTACCGTACCTTCTAGGATCTTAAGTAGACCCTGCTGAACTCCTTCTCCACTTACATCTCTAGTGATGCTCGGGTTATCACTCTTACGGGCTATCTTGTCTATCTCGTCTATGTAGATAATACCTCTCTCAGTAGCTTCCTTATTATAGTCTGCAGACTGGTAGAGTCTAGATATAATGCTCTCTACATCTTCTCCTACATAGCCAGCCTCAGTGAGTACAGTAGCATCTGCTATACAAAAAGGAACTTCTAATGATCTAGCTAAAGTCTTAGCCAATAGCGTCTTACCAGTACCCGTCTCCCCTATGAGTAACACATTAGATTTCTCTAATTCTACTCCATCTTTACTATCATGTGTCAGACGCTTGTAGTGATTATACACCGCCACACACAGCGTTCTTTTCGCAGCGTCTTGACCAATCACGTACTCATCTAGGAGTGCTTTTATCTCCTTAGGCTTCTTTAGCTCAAAGGAGAGTTTCTTTCCTTTTTTAATCTTGCCACCATTTTCATTGATGACTATTTCATTGCCTTGGTGTATGCAGTCCTCACAAATGTGAGCATCTATACCTGAGATAAGAAGACCTACATCTCCTTTACTTCTGCCACAAAATGAACAAGAAAGTTCTGAATCTTTTTTTGCCAAACCTTATTTTGTTTTTCTTTCTAATACTTCATCCAGCATACCGTAGTCTTTGGCTTCCTGTGCAGTCATCCAGTAGTCACGCTCACTGTCTTTTGCTACTTTAGCATATTTCTGACCACTATGGTTAGCTATGATATCGTACAACTCTTTCTTAAGCTTCATTATTTCTCTTACTGTAATCTCCATGTCAGTAGCCTGACCTTGTGCACCGCCTAAAGGCTGATGAATCATCACACGACTATGCTTAAGAGCAGTACGCTTACCTTTAGTACCTGCACACATTAACACTGCACCCATACTAGCAGCTATACCTGTACAAATAGTAGCTACGTCTGGAGCTATATACTGCATAGTATCATATATACCTAGACCAGCATATACGCTGCCACCTGGACTATTAATATATATCTGAATATCACGCTTAGCATCTGAACTTTCTAAGAAAAGAAGCTGAGCTTGTACTACATTAGCTATGTAATCATCTATACCTGTACCTAAGAAAATAATTCTATCTGCCATCAGTCTAGAGAATACATCCACCTCTCTAAAAGGCATCTGACGCTCCTCTATCACTGTACGAGTCATATCTTGTGGTGCGTGCAAAGAGCTATCAATATAGTGATCCACTTTGGTACTACTTATTCCGTGATGCTTTATTGCGTATTTTCTAAATTCTTTTCCGTAATCCATTTTGTTATTTCTTGTTTCAAAGGTAAACAATTCGTTTATCAATCTAGTTTCAAAAAAAAACCACTCGGGGTATCGAGTGGTTTTTTCTACAGACAGTTGATTCTATCCTTTCTCGTTGAACTTTTTCACCTCATCGTAAAATTTATCTACTTTCAGCTTTTTGCTCTTTATAGTAATAAGTTCTTTTACTTTATCCAGTACTTTCTTATCTACGACTACATCACGTATACGCATTAAATACCCTTTATCTTCTCTGTTTTTGGCTTCAAAATTTTGAACCATAGCAGGATCCGGATTATTGAGCCCGTACTGTCTTAGCATCTGTGCAGTGTAAGCGAATGACGTCTGATTGATATCTTCATCCGTTACTTCTACATTTTCTTGCTCAGCTATTTTTTCTCTAATTAGTTGCTTACTGAGCACTCCAGATTCTTTGCCGTAAAGCTCATCTATATTGTCAGCATTATACGTCTCGGGCTTAGTGCCTTGCAACCATCTTTTTAAGAAGTCGTCAGGAAGGCTAAGCTTATGATTTATATTTAACGCTGCATTGATTTCTGCTTCCAGCTGCTTTTCAGCTTCTGCCACGTAATATGCGCCCAAGTTTTCTTCTATCTTCTTCTTAAATTCTTCTTCATTAGCTACAGTTCCCGGTCCCATTACTAAATCAAAAAATGTTTGATCCAGTTCTGCTTCTTTTACTCTTCTAATTTCTTTAACTTTTCCTATAAAAGTTTTATTTAGAGCAGGTATAGCCTCTTTCTCTATACCTAGAGACTGAGCGATTACCATTTCGTTATCATTGAATAGATCAAAAACATTCAACTCCAGTACATTGTCTGTACTTACACCTACTAACTGTTTTTTTACTTTCTTATTCTTAATTACTTCTGGTAGTACAGTAACCTCTTGCTCAAAAATGCCACCATCCTTGTGCTCCCCTTTTTTATCCACCTCAGTCATCAGCATTACTACTGAATCATTTTCTGTTTCGGACTTTTCTACCGTATCTAACTTTCCGTTTTGTCTTCTTAGGTTCGTAACTTCAGTGTCTATCTCCTTACCATCCAGCTCTATCTCATAGCGAGTAAGCTTGTCTTTAGTACTTATATTTAACTCAAAAACAGGAGCTAGACCAAGATCAAAATGAAACGTAAAGTCACCGTAAGTGTCAAAATCTGTCTCACTTTCTATTTCTTCACTGGTCATAGGCTGACCAAGAATATCGATTTTATTATCTTGAAGATACTTGTACAACTGTTCTGAGGTGAGTCTATTGACTTCCTCAAACAAGGCACTCTTACCGATCATCTGCTTGACCATACCCATAGGTACTGTTCCTGGTCTGAAGCCAGGAATTTTAGCCTTTTTACGATAGTCTTTAAACTGCTTGTTTAAATTCTCTTTGTAATCTTCGTTTGTGATTTTTACGCTTATGATAGCGTTGAAATCATCTTTTTTTTCAAAGGTAACGTTCACTGTAATCTCTATTAATAAAGTGTGTATGTTTTATTTGATGCTAAAAGCTATGCCTCTAGAAAGAAGTTGCTATAAAAGACAAAACCCTGTGACGACAGGGCTTTGTACTCTTATAAAGTGCGGGCGAAAGGACTCGAACCTTCACACCGTGAGGCACTAGATCCTAAGTCTAGCGTGTCTACCAATTTCACCACGCCCGCTTAGCTCCTTGTTAAAGGGCTGCAAATGTAGAATTATTTATATAATCTCTCAATTTTTTTTCAAAAAAAATCTTCCTCACCAGAAGTGAGGAAGATTTGAGCAAACTAAGAAGCTCAGCTCCTTATTTCACTTGCATTTTTTTAGTGACGCTATGATCTTCTGTAGTAAGCGTGTAGAAGTACATACCACTCGTAAGTCCATTCGCATCTAAAGTCACCGTATGATTACCTGCACTCATCACACCTAGATTTCCTTGGTTTACTACATTGCCTAGTATATCTGTCACGGTAAGCGTCACACTACTATTACTGCGTAAGTACACTATGACATCCGAAGTTCCTCTGAAAGGATTTGGCTGATTTTGACTTATTACGAATACTTCTGCTTTCTGTGCATCTAGTACTGATGCTGTGCGTACTCTATTACCCAATACATTAGCTAAAATATCTGCAGTAGGTACAGCTACATATTTCATAGTACACTCTTCATTAGGATGTGAACCTGCATTAGCAGAGTGATTCTGTAAGTGCGTACCTGGATAGGTATCTTCTTGATACACTATATGAACAAAATCATTAGACACTTTAGCTACACAAGGAAAAGCGCACTCCATTGTGGCATTTTGAGTAATATTTTGTGGATCTGACCAAAGGTTACCTCCATCTGTAGAGTAAGAAACAAATATATCCTTGAAATTAGCCCCAAGAAAGTGAAGGACACCGTCATTTTGTCCACCTTCTACTGCTCCGTGATACACTAAAAATAGATTACCGTCTGCATCCACACTAGCGGTAGGCATACTCACTGCACCTGTGGTACCGGTACGAGCAGCTGACAGTAAGCTACCTGGTACACCTCCAGTAGCATCTAAACGATTTATAGTCTCCGCGGTAACATCATATACACCATTACTATCTAAATCTACTGGACCACCTGCAAACCTAGGCTCCGTATCGCCTTCTTTCCAATGCATAATACCTGTCACACTAAGAAAATAGCTAATCCCTGTATCACCCTCAGTAGTTAGACCACCTAATACTTGACTTCTCCCCCAAAACGCGTGGGCAGTACCTGAAGCATCTATCAGCACATCTACAGAACCATCATTGGCGAACATAGTATCTGCATTTATAAGCAGCTCTTCAGCAGCTCTAGGACCTTTGTAAGGTAAACTATCTACATCTGTGTATGTCCATGTCTGTCCATTATTAGTAGATTTCCATAATGACACAGGATCTCCTAAACCACCTATAACAATAGCTATAATAGAATCTCTAGCATCTATAGCATAACCATCACCGCCACCTGCAGCATATAAAGAACTGTCATATCCCGGAAGTAATATGTGCTCTACTTCTGAAGTATCTCCACTTACACTCCATCTACTGTAGGTAGTAGGGCTATTTACTCCATTGATATTCACCACAGGCACATCAGACGCTTCACTTGACCAATAGTTTGAGATGGTGTGCACCTTATCATTTGAAGCTACACTTCTATTCCAAATAGGCACTCTATTTACATTTATTGCAGTCTCATCATCTAGACGAGGAGGAGTACTAGTGAAATTTAGAGATCCTTTGACATCATTCTGAGAAGCTATAAATCCACCACCCTCAGAGTAGTGAGCCATAACTAGTTCTGTTCCGTCATCTAGTAACATGATAGAAGGCCATCCTGTTCTGCCTTCTGTTTCAATTTTATCCCCTCTACTGGCATACCACTCTGTACCGTCATTATAATTATATCCTGTACCTCTACCTGGGTAGCCTGTACCTGCATCTGGACTGCCTGTCCAAACTGCGGAAATAGTACCATCAGCGTGTAGTATAATTCTGCGACCTGGACTAGCATTCGTCTGTAAATCATAGAAAGTCTTACCTAGCTCGATAGTGCTGAAGTTCTGATCTTTTTTAGTTTTCGGAGAAGATAACAATACTGTGCCTTGACCCACGGGTACTGCTATATCAATAGCCTTATACGACTCTAACGTAGCTACATTATTCTCATAATTCGGCATTTTAAGTTCTTTGCTACCGCTCTGAGCCATAAGCAGAAATGGTGCTGATAAAAATACTGTAAGTAATGTTTTTTTCATTTGTTATACGTGTTATTGATTTGTGGGGGAAATTAAATAATTATTACCTCATAATGGGTTAAAAGTTGACTAAAGGCTCAAAATCTTAAGAATCGTCTCTTCTAAAAGAGCTTTTTCGCTCTCTCCACCTGGTTTTATTCCTTTAAACTTTAGATCACAATCGTTGATGCAGTCCATCACTGATACTATTTTCTTACCTCCGTAGTTTCTAGCTGCTTCTCTATACTCACTCATAGCGAAAAAAGGTATACCCACAGCACTCATTATCTCCTTGTCTGTACTGCGTGTCATACTCTGCACTATGGATACCTTGCGGAAATAACCGTACAAAGTAGCATTAAGTACTACAAGCGGGTACTCTTTAGTATGTGCCGTGAAGTAATTTAATATCTCCACTACCTCTGTTCTCCTCTTTTGAGCTAGGGCTTTTTGCAAACCAAAGATATTGTACTTTTTATTGATCCCTACATACTTTTGAATATGGTCTTCTCGGATCTTACTCCCTTTTTCTATATTGGAAAAAACCTTATCTAATTCTTGAAATATCAAAGAAACCCTGGCTGCACTATTTTCCACTAACAAGTGCAGTGGTTTAGGCTCTATGTCATACCCTTGCTCTTGGATATAGCTGTGTACTACCTGTATAACATCCTTTTCAGCTATAGGATCTGCATTGAACACTTTGCCTGATGCTGCAAATGCTTTGGCTAATTTTCGATTAGAAGGTATTTTCTTACCTGGATGATACCATACGAGTACAGTACTAGGAACTGGATTTTTGATATACTCCTCCATTTCATCTGGCTTGCGACAGTACTGAGCTTCTTTATACACTATGAGCTGCTTATCCGCCATCATAGGAAACCTACGAGCTAAGTTTACGAGCTCACTCGCTTCTGTCTCTTTACCATAGAATGTATGATGATTAAAGCTAGCTGTAGCTGGGTCTACTACTTTTTCTTCTATTTTATCTAAGAGTTGCTCCAAAAAACGATACTCTTCTCCCTGAAGAAGATAGACAGGCAGTATCTCTCCCTGCTCCAGTTGTTGCATTAATGCATTGAAATCACTGTACGAACTACTACCTTTGGCCATATTAATATTAGAATACGGTGCAATTAAACTTCGAAAAGTTTAACTTTCAAATAAAATTAGATAATAATGGTAAGAATGAGATCTATGATATCGTTCGAAAAAAATATGTAGCTCTCACTCCAGAGGAATGGGTGCGACAGCATGTGTTACATCAGCTGATAAAAAATGGTTTTGCAGCAGGAAGAATGAGTATCGAAAAAACACTGCCAAATAGCAAGAAAAGATATGATATAATCTACTACAATCAGGAAGGAACACCTGAAATATTAGTGGAATGCAAAGCACCTTCGGTAGCTATAACACAAAAAACCATAAACCAAGTAGCAGGGTATATCACTCTACAAAACGTAGGGAAAATAATACTTACTAATGGGCTGTCTCACTACTACATAGAACGCGGAGAAGATGGACTACGCATCCACAATAAATTCCCACTTTTTACTCTGCAATAAAAAGCGTTTTTTTGCCGTAAAATTAGAAGAAATGGCAATACTCATTATTATAGTGTTCGTACTAGGCTATGCAGCTATAGCCTTCGAGCATCCACTCAAAATAGATAAGGCAGCAAGTGCACTGATAACTGGTATGGTATGCTGGGCTATCTATGTATTCTCGCTAAATGGTGCAGGTCATGAAATTACTCATATAATACAACACGGAGCAGACGGCGAGGGTGGTTTATATCACCACATGTTTGACATCGCTAATATACTTTTCTTCCTAATGGGAGCTATGACCATAGTGGAACTAGTAGATGCTCACGAAGGTTTTGCAGTAATCACCGATAGAATAAAGACAAAAAACATCACCAAACTGCTTTGGATCATTTGTATCCTTACCTTCTTCTTCTCAGCAGCTTTAGATAACCTGACTACTACCATAGTAATGGTATCTTTACTTCGTAAGTTAGTAAAAGATAAAAAGACACGATGGATGTTTGTAGGGATGGTGGTAATAGCTGCAAACGCAGGTGGAGCATGGTCACCTATAGGTGACGTGACTACGACTATGCTTTGGATAAAAGGACAATTACCCAATGTACCAAACATCATAGTAGATCTAATTATACCTAGTATGGTAGCTCTATTAGTGCCATTGGCTATACTCAGCTTTACCTTCAAAGGAGAAGTAGAACGTCCAGTAGATCAAGAAGATCCAGATCATTCCTTGAATCCTACTACCTCAGGAGAACGTATTTTTGTTTTCATCCTTGGTCTAGCAGGACTAGTTTTCGTACCCTTCTTTAAGACCATTACTCATCTACCTCCTTTTATGGGAATGATGCTCAGTCTAGGTGTACTATGGGCAGTAACTGAGATTATGCACAAAGGTAAAAGTAAGTCTAATAAGCAACCACTAAGCGTTGTAGGAGTCCTTCAAAAAATAGATATGGCCAGTGTCCTTTTCTTCTTAGGAATACTAATGGCTGTAGCTGCTTTACAAGAATTTGGTCATCTAGAAACTGCTGCAATGGCTTTGGATAGTGCTTTCGGTGGAGATATATTTTCTATCAATATAGTGATAGGTTTACTCTCTAGTATAGTAGATAATGTACCTCTAGTAGCTGCCGCTCAAGGGATGTACGACATTGCTCCATCTGGCGAATTCGCTGCTAATGGTCACTTCTGGGAGTTACTAGCATACTGTGCTGGGACGGGAGGTAGTGCACTTATCATAGGTTCTGCTGCTGGTGTAGCCGCTATGGGATTAGAGAAAATAGACTTTATGTGGTACCTTAAAAAAATCAGTTGGCTAGCTATAGTAGGTTACTTTGCGGGAGCAGCTACATTTTATTTTATGCATTTATGATAGACGGTAAAAAAGTAGTAGTAGTTTTTCCAGCATATAATGCTGCCAAAACACTCGAAAAAACATTTAAAGAACTTCCTTTTGACATCGTGGATGAAACGATACTCGTAGATGATGCGAGTAAGGATGGTACCGCAGCTTTAGCTAAACGCATAGGAGTAAACCACGTAATAGTGCACGATAACAATCGGGGATATGGCGGCAACCAAAAAAGCTGCTACAATAAAGCCATAGAAGTAGGTGCCGACATAGTAATAATGGTGCATCCAGACTACCAATACACTCCATTACTAGTAAAGAGTATGTGCAGCATCATAGCCAATGGTGTATTTCCTGCTGTATACGCTAGCCGTATATTGGGTAAAGGAGCTCTGAAAGGGGGAATGCCTTGGTACAAGTATGTAGCTAATCGTATTCTAACACTCTTCCAAAACATACTGATCAATCAGAAACTAAGCGAGTATCACACAGGCTATAGAGCTTTTGACACTCGAATATTTGACAAGATAGACATCGAGAAAAATTCTGACGATTTTGTGTTTGATAATCAGATGACTGCTCAGGTATTCTTCGCAGATTTCGAAATAGGAGAAGTGACTTGTCCTACTAAGTATTTTGACGATGCCAGCTCTATTAACCTAAAGAGAAGCTCTATCTATGGACTAGGCGTATTGCTCGTATCCATTCAATATAGATTAGCTAAATGGGGAGTAAGTAAGTTTGGTATCTTTGAGCTCAAGAAGTAAGACCAACCGTAGTTAACTCTAAACTCCTCTACTGACAGTATTTTAGTAAATAGTCTAGACCTACTTCCTGAGAATTTTTCCAGTATTTACACGCATCTTCCTTATTACCAAGTCGATACTCTGCTATGCCTAAATTAAAGTAGGTAAGCTTGGTATCTGCGTGCATATAAAGAATAGCTTTTTTGAAGTCTAACTGTGCTTTCTTATATTCTTCTAACTGTATATAGAAAAACCCCCTGTCAAAATAATAGGTCGGATCATCTGTTTTTACTTCGATAGCATTGGTATAATCATTAATGGCTAAACTATACTCAGACTGACGTGCGTAGCATTCTCCTCTCATTATATAGGCTTCGTGATCATCCTCATTAGCCATCAGATATATATTTAAATCCTGAAGTGCACGATTAAAGGAACCAAACTCATAGTGGTATTTCCCCCTTAAAAAGTAAGCTTCCATATACGTAGGCAACCTATTTATACAAGCATCTAAGTCTCCTATGGAACCGACTGTATCTTTCATAAGATACTTCACTCTAGCTCTCTGTATAAGCTCACTAGGTCCATTAGCCTCTAGCGTAGCTATCTTTTCCATATCTGAAAAGGCTTCTTGATGCATAGAGTTTTTTACCTCTATATCTAGGCGAGATAGGTACCCATTGATATCCTTAGGATTTAGTAATATGTACATATTCAGGTCATTTAAAGCTTTCTGCTGCTCACCCAGAGCCATAAATACATATGCTCTATTGTAGAATGCATCCCCTACTCCTGGATCTACTTTTATACATTGACTCAGGTCTTTTAATGCTCTATTGTGCTGCTCTAGCTCAGCAAATACGCTTCCCCTACCCCAATATGCTTCTGCAAGATTAGGATTTTTCACTATGGCCGAATCAAAATCTTTGATGGCACCAAGCATGTTACCCTCTTCAAACTTATCTATACCAGCATTATAATAGGTTAACGCATCTTGAGCTGTGGCTGTATAAAAGCCTAGGACGAATAATAAACTAAAAATAAACTTCATGTTATCTACTGCAATAATATTTTCTGATACTGTAAGAACTGTAACGACATATCCACTACTTCTCTAAACGAGCCAAATTAGTAAACAGTATAGCTTACGGATAGGTAGTTAAAGTATCTTTATAAATGTACATACCATGAGTCATCCTTAAAGATTTTATTAGATATAACTAAATACTCCTGTCCAATATTCTCTCTATTATATACAGGATATATACGCCAAGCTTTCATCTTAGCGGACACTTCACTTACCGGCAAACCTGTCCTCATAATTCTACGCCATCAAATCAACGCTTTTATTTATGTATTTGCAAAAAATTATTTTAGAATACGTATCATTGAAAGAAGTAATACAAAGTGAATATCTTAAGTAAAAAAGAAAATAAACTCTTCCTTATACTCGGAGGGTTTTTCATAGCCAATGCACTCATAGCAGAATTTATAGGTGTCAAAATATTCTCTTTAGAAGACACTTTAGGCATAGAACCACTGAAGTATGTGCTCTTTGGTGAAGAGATGAGTTTTAATCTTACTGCAGGTGTGGTGCTCTGGCCTGTCGTATTTATTATGACAGATATCATCAATGAATACTATGGAACACGTGGTGTCAAGTTCCTCTCTTATCTTACTGTAGGTCTTATCATTTTTGCTTTCGCAATGGTGTATGCAGCCATACATCTCACCCCAGCCGCCTGGTGGATTAGTAGTGCCGCAGATGCAGGTGTCCCTAATTTACAATTGGCATTTGCCCAAATTTTCGGACAAGGACTCTGGATAATACTCGGTTCTTTGGTCGCATTTTTAATTGGTCAACTACTGGATGTTGCTGTATTTCATAAACTAAAAAGCATCACTGGAGAACGTAAAATCTGGCTAAGAGCTACAGGCAGCACACTTGTAAGTCAGTTCGTAGATAGCTTTGTAGTGCTCATCATCGCATTTAAGCTAGGTGCAGACTGGAGCTGGGCTCTAGTACTCGCAGTGGGATTCAATAACTACTTTTATAAATTTTTTGTAGCCGTGGTGCTCACGCCTGTTATATATCTCGCCCATAGTCTCATAGACAGGTATCTGGGGAAAGAGCTAGCTGATAAAATGAAGAATGAGGCTAGTAAATAGAGTCAGGTTAAGTTTAACATTAAGTTTAAGTCTAAAGAAAACAACCAACTAAAGTTAAGTTTAACATTAAGTTTAAGTCTAAATCTAAAAAGGACAAAGAATACAACCGACTTAAGTCAAGTTTAACATTAAGTTTAAGTCTAAAGAAGATAACAGCGAATTAAGCTT
>CAWVTM010000003.1:0-42949 GCA_963933305.1 uncultured bacterium | reverse complement strand
TCTTTGGTGGTATAATGATGGCCTGGATAGACGAAGCCGCAAGTGCTATGGCTGTAAGTATCTGCCACACGCCCAATATGGTGACCATAAAGGTAGATGAGCTTGTTTTCAAAAAGAAGGTAAAAGAAGGTTTTGTAATCCGTATATACGCTGAAGTTGCTAAAATGGGCAATACCTCTCTTACTTTCAAAATAGAAGCTCGAAAAGTAAGTGTATATACTGGGCAGGAAGATGTGGTAGTGACTACCAATACTACCTTTGTGCGTATAGATGAAGAAGGAAAACCTACTCCTATCCCTACTATAGTCAAAGAGCGTTTTAAGGATAAACAAGGGTAATCCTCTCGCTACTCGTTTGTCTGACTGAGCGTCGCACAATAGCGGAATAGCCCTCTGCCGCAGGAGGATACCGAAGTCCCGACTATAGTAAAAGAGAGATTCAAAGACAAGCAAGGATAGTCTTCCCGATACAAATTTGCCTGGACCGAATCAGCAACTTATTAGTCTTACACTTTGACTTAATCTTAAACTTCTTCCCCCGTTCCTAAACCCAAGCCCCCTTTTCGTCTAGTCTTCATATAACATCCGTTTACCTTAGGGTTACTGCATTGTATTCACTTAAAAAAAGTAATAGTTATGCAATCAAAAACCAACCGTAAAAACCCAGACCGTATTATCCTTCTCGAAGTTGGATTAATCCTATCTCTTCTGTTTGTTAATTGGGGCCTAAACCTTCAGTACCGTGCGGACCCTATTTGCATCTTTGATCCACCAGAAAGTCTACTCTACGACCCGGCATATCAATATACTGAGTTTGTTGAACCACAAGTAATCAATGAGCCTGAACTCCACAAACAAGAGCTAGTAGAGGCTTCTTTCTTTGATGCTACTGCGATTATCAAAATTGCAGATGATCTTTTTGAAACTAAAGATGAGATAATAGCACTCCCTAAATTTCCCAATCCCGGATTAATGAAACAGATAATAGTACCTCCAAAAGTAGAACAGCCCAATCAAGCGATCACTTATGCAGATAATATGCCAGAATTTCCAGGAGGCGAAAAGGCCCTTAATGCGTTCATTGACCGGAATTTTAAAATTCCTAGTCGTATCTATGACTTTGCTGACGATGTCACCGTAGTAGTAGAATTTGTCATAGATGAAAACGGAGATGTCGTTGATGTACAAATACTTAGTTGCAATAAACCTGGTTTTGGTATAGAGCGAGAAGCAAAGAGCATGTATGCCAACATGCCAAAATGGAAAGCTGGAATACACCAAGGGGAAAAAGCAAAAGTACGCATGAGACAACCCATCAAGATTCAGATAAATTGGTAGCTGATTCCTTTATAAAAATACTACAGGCTTATTCGGTAAAAAGTTTTTATACACTTCGCTTTTAACAAGAGTAGGAAAAAGGAGTCTCAAGGCTCCCTTACTACTAAAAACACTGTAACAGAGGCATAACTTATGAAATTCAAGTATTTTACAGCCGCTTTTCAATTCAAAATACCCGTTTCTCAATCCTACACACAGAATCCAGAACATTTGTGGTTATATTTACATTATGATCAAGCATCAAAAAATAACTAGGGTAACCATCTGTATCATTGCTTTGGTGATGTGCACTGGTTTCTCTTTTGCCAAAGGCGGTGATGATGACGAAAAAGAAAAACTTAAGGAAAAAGAAAAGCTAACTGTAGGACCTAGTGACAGTGCAAACACTAATTTAGATGTAAACGCAGCTAATCACGTGGATGATACTCTCGTATTTGAAGACTGGGACGGACAAGGTGGAGGAAGTGACGATGATGGCGGAATAGGCCAGTCTAACGAAGGCTCCGCAGACGTAGATGGAGATAATACTGGTTTTGAGTATGGTCAATTAAACGAAGCCATCTCAGAAAATCCAAAAGAACTCTATAATCAAGTGTTTCGCAAGGAATATAGAGTAGAGTTTACTATATACCCTAATCCTACCACAGATTACATCACCATAAAAGCGGATGTAACGCCACAGAGCATACGTGTCATAGATGTGACGGGTAAAAACCACCGAGAGGAGGGCTACTCTAACAGAATAGACGTAACAGAACTGCCAAGCGGCACCTATATACTAAATTTGATATATGCGGACCACCTAGAGGCTCGCAGGTTTATCAAAAGATAACCATTTGTTTAACCTAAAGTAAAAAGAAAACTATGCTAAGAGCCGTAATTATCGATGACGAAAGAAAGAGTAGAGAAAACCTAGAATTGCTATTGACCTCATTTGTAGAGAAAGTAGAAATAGTAGGCATGGCTGATGGAGTACTTACAGGAATAGACGCCATAGAAAGGCACACTCCCGATTTAGTTTTCTTAGATATTCACTTGGCCAACGGAGATGGTTTTCAAGTCCTTGAAGCTCTGAAAAACAAAGACCAAAACGTAATATTCGTAACTGGTCACGAAGAGCATGCAGTAAAAGCATTCCGGTCTGACGCAGTAGACTACCTTCTAAAACCTGTGTGCATAGAGCACCTCCAAAATGCTGTAGAAAGAGTCCGTGTACGCACCAATGCTGCAAGTAACCTACCCGAAGCTAAGAAGCAAATATCATTATCTACTAACAAAGGTCTCCAGTTTCTCAAAACTGAAGACATAGTGTACTGCAAGGGAGATGGAGCATATACATACTTTTTTCTAAAAAATGGAGAACGTATTACTACCTCTAAAAATCTGAAAGAATACGAAAACAGATTAAAAGACTTCAACTTCTTTAGAAGCCATAAATCTTTCCTAGTAAATCTTGCCGAAATAAAAACATACATTCGTGGAGAAGGCAGCCATGCAGTAATGTCTAACGGAGATAACGTAGGAGTCTCTAAACGGAGAAAGGACATGTTTTTGGCGGC
Organism: uncultured bacterium; assembly: GCA_963933305.1. Lineage (GTDB taxonomy): Bacteria > Bacteroidota > Bacteroidia > NS11-12g > UBA9320 > UBA9320. Next base: position 40,053 of record CAWVTM010000003.1, on the reverse strand, counting down.
ATTAGCCAGTGCATAATAACTTATTAAAATATTCTGTAGTCACCGTACTATGTGTACTTTCAGCCCTCTCTGCTAGTGCTCAAGGGCTTATCCGTTTTCAAAATATTACTGTAAACGATGGTCTCTCGATGAGCACTATCACTGATTTCGAACAAGACCATAATGGATACATATGGATAGCTACTGCGGAGGGACTTCATAGATACGATGGGAAACACTTTAAAATTCTCAAACATTCTGAGAGTGTAAGCAACTCTTTATCTGATAGTTATATTCATGATATACTCTCATATGATCACAACCTCTATGTAGGAACAAATTTAGGTACTGTAGATATAATCAGTGAGCTAGACTACTCTACAAGATATTTAGATCTTCGAAACTATGATAGCACCTTTGATTACTCTATCTCCCATCTGCTGGTACACCAAGATAGGATAATCATAAATACTGATGGCGGTGGACTGTGGCAGTATGACCCCGTACTACATAAAGCCAGAAGAGTCCAAATCAAAGACATTGATAATGAAAGTATAAGACAGTTAAAAATCGAAAACAATTCACTTTTACTAGCCACTGCTCACAAAATAATCCGCACAGATCTTAATACTACATCAGTTTTATTTAATGATCAAAATATTCTCATCACCGACGTAACACGCTATAAAAACCACTATTTAATAGGCACTGAAAACGGACTGTATCAAACGGATTTAACCTTCCAAAAGTTGACCAAATTAAACGTCCCTCCGCGTAAACGATACATTAATAAAATAAATACTATCGCTGTACAACGTGGCGTAGCTTGGATAGGCACTAGTGGTGGCCTTCTAAAATTAGAACATGGATTATTTAGTCTTTACCGGTCTAATGTACAGAGGCCTTACTCCTTAGTAAACGATGATATATCTGATCTATTTGTAGATAAAGACAACTTACTATGGATAGGCACTATAGCGGGAGTCAGTACATACGCTCCACAGCTCAATAAATTCGGATTACTGCAATATTTTGAAATAGGAGACCAAACGTACAGTAACAATGTGTACTGCACCTATGAAGACCAAAAAGGCACTATATGGCTAGGAACTCTAGCTTCAGGACTAGTTAAACTCAATGAGGATAATACTATAGCCAAAGTATATCCTAGAATAGTAGATGGTCCATTTGAAAGTAATTCTGTAAGAAGCATCTTTGAAGACTCTAAAGGCAATTTCTGGATAGGTACTAGCATGGACGGTATTTTCCTTTTTGATAGAAAAACAGAAAAATTCAAAGCAGTAGCAAACCGCGAAAAAGGCAATGTAGACTTTGGGACCACAAGACACTTCTATGAAGACAGAGACCACAACTTATGGATAGGAACTCCCCTAGGACTCTATCTTAAATCACCAGATAACCAAACATTTACAAAATACATATCAGATAAGTCACACGCCAATAACTCCATCTATCAAATCACCGAACATCCTACGGAGAATAAACTTATTCTAGCTAGTTTTAGAGGAGGACTCCAAATCTTTGACAAAACCACGGAAACTTTTGAGACGTACAAAAGTGACGAAAATGATTCATTAACCATTAATAGTAATAACCTAATGTCTCTCGAATGGGTCAATGATGACACCCTTTTGATAGGTACTTATGGAGGTGGTTTAAATCTTTTTGATCTCAATAATAAGCAATTTTCAGCGATAACAGAAACTGAAGGATTGGTAAATAACGTAGTGTACGGTGTACTCTACCAGGGAAACGGAAAATGCTGGCTTTCAACGAACAACGGAATAGTCCAATACGATATTTACACTAAATCATTTGTCAATTTTAAACCTGTACACTACCTGCAGAGTACAGAGTATAATGAAGGAGCTTTTTGTAAGTCAAGTGATGGCACCTATTATTTCGGCGGAGTAAATGGACTTAATTTTTTTAAACCTAACCAGATAAACTTTGATACCACTGGCTCTCCTATTTTCATTACCGGCGTTAGGGGTGAATTCACTGATTTCAGTAAAAACTCCTATTCTCTCAGTTTCCTAAATAGCAGACTAGAAATAGATTTCACTTCCCTTTATTATATAAACCCCGAAGGCATTAATTATAGCTATAGACTTCGTGGATATGACAATGACTGGGTATCTGCTACTGGGACCAATACCGCTGTATATCCTAGACTCAGTCCCGGCTCATATATTTTTGAAGTACTTGCTGAAGATGAATTTGGCAACTGGGGTACCTCATCAGATGATATTAAGATAATCGTTAATCCTCCGCTTTGGCAGAAATGGTGGTTTGTTTTGGTGAGCATCCTAACCATCGCTACTTTAATATACGCCCTGTTCAAATATCGTACGCGTGCCATAGAACGATCATACAAACTCCAACTAGTCGATTCAGAACTTACCGCACTTCGCAGTCAGATGAATCCTCACTTTATATTCAATTCATTGAATAGCATCCAATATTTCATACTCAAAAAAGAGCCTCGTGAGGCATATACCTATCTCAGCAAATTTGCTAGTCTAATGCGAAAAATACTTCAAAACAGTCGACTAAAGTACATCAGTGTAGCAGACGAAGTAGAAGGACTGGACCTCTATCTTGAAATGGAAAAACTGAGAATGGACAATAACCTAGACTATACCATAAAAACCAGAAACATAGCAGATTTAGAAAACACCAATATGCCTACTATGCTCATACAGCCATTCGTAGAGAATAGTATCATACACGGTCTATTACCCAAGAAAGAAAACAGAAAACTCGACATCTTAATCTCTTGTGAAAAACAATATCTCCTTTGTACTATAACAGATAACGGTATCGGCCGTGAAGCTGCAAGCGAGATGAATGCAAAACGCAGCAGTAAACATACGTCCGCTGGTATGAATCTTACGCAGCAGCGGTTAAAAATATTAAGTGAAGGTCAAGGTAATTTTGACGTGAAAGTCAACGACCTTAGTTATGAAGATGGAAGTAAGGGAACCGAAGTAAAACTAGTAGTACCGATTATTACCCAAACAGATTAAAGGTAACCCAGCTTCCTATGTACGCTAATACTGTCATATACACGAACTGTATGGCCGGCCACTTCCAGGACTTAGTCTCTTTATATACCACTGCTAACGTGCCCATACACTGCATCGCAAATGCGTAAAATACCATAAGAGAGAGCACGACTCCTATAGAATACACCGGTTTACCATTGGCCAAGGTGTCTTTTCTCATTTTGTCACGTATCTGATCAAAGTTTTCTTCGTCACCCACACTATAGATCGTACTCATGGTGCCCACAAAAACCTCTCTTGCAGCAAAGGACGTAATCAATGCGATACCAATTTTCCAATTAAAGCCTATTGGTTTAATCGCAGGCTCTATGGCCTTTCCAAAGTGTCCTGCATAGCTTTCATCTAACTTCGGAGCCTCTTGTATACTAAACGATTGATTTGCTGTAGGCCCGTAGCTGGCTAAAAACCAAAGCACTACTGATACTATTAATATCACCTTACCCGCTTCTGCCACGAAACTGCGTGATTTTTGCCACATATTTATCCAAATATTACTCCATCTAGGAGCGCGATACACCGGCAATTCCATTATAAAGTAGGACGGAACACTCTGTCTTATTATCCATTTAAATACTACCGCTGCTACTAGAGCTGCTGCGGTACCCAGTACATACATTCCCAACATTAGTAACGCCTGTACACTTACTATACCTATGAACCTGTCACTCGGTATTGCCATGCTAATAAGTAGCGTATATACTGGCAATCTCGCAGAGCAACTCATCAAAGGAGTCACCATTATAGTAATCAGTCTATCTTTCCAATTTTCTATATTTCTGGTACTCATGATAGCCGGGATAGCACAAGCAGCTCCACTCAATAGTGGCACCACAGACTTCCCACTAAGTCCCAAGCCCCGTAGCATTTTATCCATGATAAAGCTAACACGTGCCATATATCCTGTATCCTCCAAGAGTCCCATAAAGAAAAATAAAATAGCTATCTGAGGTACGAACACCACCACTCCTGCTATACCAGCAACTAATCCATTTATTATCAACTTCTTAAGCCACCCATCCGGAAGTATCGCTGTAAGCCATTCACTGAGTAGACTAAAACCATTCTCTATCCAGTCCATGGGGTAAGAAGCCAAACTAAATACACTTTGGAAAATAATCAACAGCACCACCAAAAACATCAGGTAACCCAAAATAGGGTGAGTTGCCCAAACGTCTATTTTATTAGAAACTAATTCCCTTTTGGACTTTAGAGTCGTCGTCTTATTCAGCAACTTATTAATAGAGACAAAGTGGCTCTCGTGTGTATGATCTTCTTTACTACCAAACGCATAATGCGGCACAAACTGACTTTGTGCCAATGCTTTTTTCACCTCTGCTATTCCTTCGTCTTCCCGTGCATTTACCTTAAAAACGCGGATACCAAGCTCTTTTTCTAATCTATCAACATTTATCTCAAAACCTTTGAAATCTGCAATATCCAGCATAGTGAGAACTAGCACCATGGGGATATTATGCTGTGCTAATTGACTGAAATAAAACAGATTCCTCTTTAGATTAGCTGCATCTGCTACATACAGAATGGCATCTGGTAACGGATTATCAAAGAATACTTTTACAGCTTCTTTCTCATCGAGACTCTTTGGATTAAAGGAATACGTACCAGGAGTATCTATGAGCTGTATTTTACGTCCCTCCACTGAGAAACTTCCTACCTTATTTTCTATAGTAGTCCCTGGCACATTGGTGATCTTCTGTTTCAGACCTGTGAGACTATTAAATAGCGATGACTTACCACAATTAGGGTTGCCAGCCAATACTATCTTTAACTCTTTATTATCTGACATAGTGTGTATAGGTCAACTAGAAAAAAGTGGGTCAAGAGGTCGAATTTCGATGGTTTCAGCCTCATTTTTACGCATACTGAGCGTATATTCTTCCAACTCATAGGCTATCGGATCTCCAAATGGAGCTTTCCGTATGGGCTTGATAAGTGAACCTGGGATACAACCCATTTCTTGCAGCTTCTCCTTGAAAGGAGATTCAGCTACAGATCGTATTCTGGCGATTTGCCCTATGTGTAATTCGGAAAGTTTCACTTGCTTACCGCAAAGATGTATTTTTATTTGGATTAAATAAAGATAGTGACAATGTTCTACCACTCCAACAACTCATTCACCTTGTCCTCTAATCTACTCTTACCCATAAAGTTAATTTCCAAATCTGCATTAAAAGGAATCGGCGTATCGAGACTGCCTACTCGCATCACAGGTGCATCTAGACTAGTAAAACAATGCTCGCCTATCCAAGCAGCTACCTCTCCACCTATACCCCCTTCTTGGGTATCTTCATGCACTACTATTACTTTCCCAGTACTTTTTACTGCTTCTCTCACGGTCTCTTTATCCCAAGGCAATAGCGTCCGCAAATCCACTAGAGTAGCACTAATTCTCTGATCCTCTATGACTTCTGTGCACCACTGCACCCCTAGACCGTAGGTAATGAAGGTAATATCGTCTCCTTGCATCAACACATTTGCTTTGCCTATTTCTATCGTATATTCTGCAGTATGTACTTCTTCTTTTATACTTCTGTACAGCCCTTTATGTTCGAAAAACAACACTGGATTCGGATCTTCAAAGGCTGCTAAAAGAAGACCTTTAGCATCTGACGGAGTACTCGGATAGACTATTCGCAGTCCCGCTACGTGAAAAAACCAAGCCTCATTACTCTGACTGTGAAACGGTCCTGCAGCTGATCCACCACCGGTAGGCATACGTATCACCACATCACTATTTTGCCCCCACCGGTAATAGGTCTTTGCTAAATTATTCACTATTTGATTAAATCCACAACTCACAAAATCTGCAAACTGCATTTCTACCATAGCTTTCTTTCCACCCATAGATAGTCCCAAAGCTGCTCCTAGTGGAGCTGCTTCACAAATAGGTGTATTTCTGACTCTTCCTAGCCCGAACTCAGCCACAAAACCGTCCGTAATCTTAAATACTCCTCCATATTCTGCTATGTCCTGACCCATAAGTACTAGATTATCATACTTACGCATGGCTAATCGCATTCCATCTTGTATAGCATCTATAAACCGCATCTCCTTCTTAGGTCCTGCAGGAGGAGCCACCTCAGGTATATACGCCTGAAATACCTCTGCTATCTCCTTCGCTGTATTTACTTCTATTTTCTCTGGAAGGCTGAGTATTTTTACTCCCTCATTTATCTCGTCTGTGATACGTTCTTTAATCTTCACTATCTCAGCCGCAGATACTAGTTTATGAACTAAAAGGTAGTTTTCGAAATTTGTAATCGGATCCTTTTTTGTCCATTCATCCATTAGATCCTTTGGCACGTACTTAGTACCACTGGCTTCTTCATGACCTCTCATTCTGAAAGTCTTACATTCTAGCAAAAACGGTCTTGGGTTTTTACGTAAGTCGCTAGCTATCTCACTAATTTCTGTACATACCTCAAGTATGTTATTACCATCTATAGTCTTACTGTCTATTCCATACCCTATGCCTTTATCTGCTATGTTTTCGCACCTAAACTGATCTCTACTGGGCGTACTCAGACCATATCCATTGTTTTCTACCAAGAAGATAACAGGCAAATCCCATACAGCAGCAAGGTTCACTGCCTCATGAAACTCCCCTTCACTCGTGCCGCCATCTCCACTAAAAGCTAGGGTTACTTTCCCTTTATTATCTAATTTATTTGCAAGTGCCACACCATCTGCTACGCTGAGCATAGCCCCTAGATGAGATATCATGCCTGCTATATGATACTCACTCGTGCCAAAATGAAAAGACCGATCTCTACCCGTGGTAAAGCCACCAATATTTCCCTGCCACTGATGAAGCAATTTCTCAAACGGTATCCCGCGAGCAGTAAATACACCTAAATTACGATGCAGCGGCAGAATATACTCATCTGCTTCCAATGCTAAAGTAGCACCCACAGCGATAGCTTCTTGACCTATGCCGCTAAACCACTTACTCACCTGACCCTGTCTAAGAAGTTTCAGCATCTTTTCCTCGATCATACGAGGCTTTACTAATGCCGCATATATTCTTGCTAGCTCCCCAGCATCATACTGGTTATACTTTTCAAAATTCATATTAAGTTCACGAAATAAACGGAAATATTGGTAGCTGAACATAATTAGTCAGGCTATTTTTGCACTATGCTTCTTTTGCTCGATAATTATGATTCATTTACCTATAATCTTTACGACTATTTCGTACGGTGTGGTGCTGAAGTAGAGGTCATCCGAAATGACGAGATAGAGGTAAACACCATCGGAGATAAATACACTGGAATAATATTATCACCAGGACCTGGAACACCTCAAGAATCTGGTAGTTTAATGGATGTGATACACCTGTACCATAACAAATTACCCATTTTTGGTGTATGCCTAGGCATGCAAGCCATCGGCACCTATTTTGGAGCAAAACTCGTGCGCGCGTCTTTTCCTATGCACGGTAAACAAGATAAAATATCATACACCGAAACACATCCCATGTTTAACCAGATCACGGGACCTCTTCACGTATGCAGATATCATTCTCTAATACTTACCGAAATAGAGGGCAAAAACCTAGTAGACTTAGCTTATACGCAGAAGAACGAATTGATGGCCCTTGCACATGCGAGCCTTCCTATTTGGGCAGTGCAGTTTCATCCTGAAGCTATTTTGACATCGCATGGACTTACTATTATAGATAATTGGCTATCTTCCTTTACTTTGCACAGTACTAAACTTGCCAGAATGTAAGTTGTTATACCAACTAAATGATAGTAGCAGACCACATATCACCGACCCTAACCATTGAGGAAACATCGAGCAGAACGAAATGCATAGAAGCTATGTTTGATAATCTGTGCTATGAACTGCCCGTAATGCGTGCAGGTAAACTCTATGGTACTGTGCAACTAGACGAGTGTATACATAGCCAAGAAGATACCATCATTACTCTCGTAGAACCCGGTTTCACCAGCGTTTACCACAATTCACACCTACTGGATGTCCTTCGCATCTTTAATGAATCTAAAGCTAATGTATGCTGCGTGTTGGGTGAGAACTTAGAATGGGTAGGTATAATTACAAAAACAATCGTACTCGAAACTCTAGCCAAATCACTCACTGTAGAGCAATCTGGTGCTGTAATCATAGTAGAAATGGCTTCACATCAATACTCCAGCAGCGAAATAGCACGCATCATAGAGGGTGAAGGCTCTCAACTGCTCGGACTTTGGCTTACCAATCTAGCAGAAAGTGGAAGAATAAGAGCCAGCCTTAAGCTCAATACTCAAAATGCAGAAAGAATCATAAATGGACTTCAACGCTATGGCTACGAAACTGTTGCAGCATTTGGAGATGACGATTATACAGAAAATGTAGAGCGACGCTTTCAGTCATTAATGAACTATATTGACCAATAAACTTTTCATATTAAGTGTCCTTCTCCTTCTTGGTTTACAGGGTTTTTCTGCATCTTATTTCGTAGCTGAAATACGTCTCACCGGTAATAAGCAGACCAAGGACTTTGTAATACTCCGTGAAATGCTGGTTCAGACAGGAAAAGAATATCCAGACGACGGCTCAGACAACTTTCTTGAATTAGTACGTAAATCTGAAGAACGCATTCTAAATCTGAACCTCTTTAACGAAGTCAACATAACAATAAATACAAACGAAAGCCCTAGCACAAATTGCCACGTACTTGTGGAAGTAGTGGAAAAATGGTATGTCTGGCCAATCCCGTTCGTAGAATTTAGTGATAGAAATTTTAATGTGTGGAAAAACTTAGCCTTTGACCCAGGTAGGACAAACTATGGTCTCTATATGTTTAATTATAATCTATTTGGCAGAAATCATACGCTCAAAACAAAGCTAAAGACTGGATACAACACTAAAATAGCCCTAGAATATAGGATTCCATTTCTAAGCAAAAACACGCAATGGGGAATCAATACCGCTATAGAGTATTCTGCACAAAATGAAGTATGGTATGAGACTATAAATGACAGACTTCAGTTTATTCAAAATGGCCGCACTAATCTGATATCCAACACCAAGGCATACCTAGAGTTAACTAAAAGATTAACGCCATTTACCCGTACATCTTATGGAATAGCGTATGACTACGGACAGCTAGATACAAGTGTATTTACCAACGATTACTTTATCAATAACCTACGCTATCAGCGTACTTACACCGCTTATCTCAAGATAGAAAACGATAACCGCGATAATATTTTTTACCCTACAAATGGCAGGTATATTTCTATACAAGGTGGGGCTAATACATGGCAAAATAGCACTACTGAATCCAATATTTTCTTAGCTGCCAATGCACAGCTTTTTAATCAGTCTTCAACAAGAATAAGTACTGCAATAGCACTCCAAACTGAGCTAAACAGTAATCCTGATGCACCCTACTCTGATCGTAAAATGCTAGGGTACAACTCCACCATAAGAGGATACGAGTATTATGTGGTAGATGGCACTCTAGGCCTAAAGATCAATGCTGCGATACGCTATCTTGCTCTAGAACGTGTAGTCGCACTCCCTTTCATTCCTTCAAATAACTACAAAAAACTACCCCTCAAAATATACTTAGAAGCCTATTCTGACGGTGGGTATGCTCACCTCAATGATGTCCATGCTAGTAACGTACTCCCTAATGAAGTACTGTACTCCGCTGGGCTAGGTATAAACGCACTGATATATAATGATAGACTACTCAGATTAGAATATAGTTTGAACAGTTTACAAGAAGGTGGTTTCTTTGTACACTTTAAAAAAGCGATTTAATATGAAAGTAGCACTGTACGGTAGACACATAAAAACTAAAAATTTCAAAGCTTTTTACCAAAATTTTACGTCTATACTCGCCAGGCAAAATATTGACTACGAGGTAAGTACAAGCTATGGAGCATTCTTAAAAGATAGCTATGGAATAACGTGTGACTCATGCACAGACTCTAGCCTAACACCGGAAAATTTCACTTGTCTAATAAGCCTAGGTGGTGACGGAACAGCGCTAGATACACTACTGCTAGTAAAAGATAGCGGACTACCAGTGATGGGTGTAAATCTTGGTAGACTTGGCTTTTTAGCTAATATTAAAATGGACGAAGTAGAGGAAGCTCTCATCGCTCTGAAGCAAGGAAACACCACTATAGAAAAACGTGTCATACTAAAAATTGAATCCGATATAGCTGAAATAAATGAGTTTCCATATGCTCTGAATGACTTTGTAGTTCAGAAACGTGACACCTCAGCTATGATTACCGTGAAGGCCAGCTTAAACGGACATTTCTTAAATAATTACTGGTCAGACGGGCTGATCGTAGCTACACCTACCGGATCTTCAGGATATTCACTTAGCTGTGGTGGACCACTTATCTTTCCTGGAAGTAAATCGTTCGTAATCACGCCTATAGCTGCCCACAATCTGACTGTGAGACCTATAGTAATCCCAGATAATACTGCCTTGGAAATAGAAACAAGCGGACGAGCGGATACTATACTTATTACTTTGGATTCACGCTCATTTATAGTTCCTGCTAATACTAAGCTAAGCCTCAAGCAAGCCGAGTTTAACTTCACTATGATTCAACTCTCAGGCACTACCTATATGGAAACCATCCGAAATAAGCTCCTCTGGGGTGCGGACAGACGAGATGAAGTATAGACACTCCTATTTATAAAAAGACAAAGTACAAAAAAGTGGCTTGAAGAATACTCCTCAAGCCACTTCTATATTTTAACTTCCTAAGTTTCTAAAGTGTGCCTCTTAGTTCTTGCTCACGTTCTATCGCTTCAAACAAGGCTTGGAAATTTCCTTTACCGAAAGAAGTAGCTCCTTTTCGCTGGATAATCTCAAAGAATAATGTAGGTCTTGGCTCAATAGGCTTGGTAAATATCTGAAGCAAATACCCTTCATCATCTCTATCTACAAGGATACCTAGCTCTCTAAGTGGTGCTATATCTTCATCTATCTCGCCTACTCTATCTAGCAGAACATCATAGTAATTATCTGGCACTCTTAGAAACTCTATTCCTCTTGCTATCAGCTCTCTTACGGTAGCTATCACGTCATTCGTAGCTACTGCTACATGCTGTACGCCAGGGCCATCATAAAAATCTAAATACTCTTCTATTTGAGATTTTTTCTTCCCCTCCGCTGGTTCATTGATAGGAAACTTGATTCTACCATTTCCGTTACTCATCACCTTACTCATAAGAGCAGTGTACTCCGTGGATATATCATTATCGTCAAAGGATACTATCTGTGCAAAACCCAGAACATCCTTATAGAAATTACACCACGTCATCATTTCGCCTAATTCCACATTTCCCACCATGTGATCTATATACTGTAGACCTACAGGTGCGGGATTATAAGCAGTTTTCCATTCCTTATAACCCGGTAAAAATATACCGCTGTAATCCTTTCTCTCTACGAATATGTGCACAGTCTCACCATACGTATATATCCCCGAACGGACCACTTTACCGCTGGCATCTTCTTCAGTAGTAGGGCTCATGTAATGTTTGGCTCCGCGTTTCACCGCTTCGTTGTAGGCATGCGTAGCATCCGGCACCCAGAGTGCCACCACCTTCACTCCGTCCCCGTGAGCTTCTATGTGTTTGCCTATATCTGTTCCACTTTTGAGCGGAGAAGTAAGCACTAGTCTAATCTTATCCTGCACTAGGACATAGCTTTCTCGGTCTTTAAGACCGGTCTCTAATCCAGCATATGCCAAATCTTGAAACCCAAAAGCTGTCTTATAAAAATGGGCTGCTTGTTTGCTGTTACTTACATAAAACTCAACATAATCGGTACCTAGCAAAGGCATAAAATCTTGAGCTTCGTCGTATAACTTAGGAAGGTCTATTGTATTGGTATCCATGATTCTTCTAATTTTATTGTTGCAAATTTAGCCTTTTGCAAGGCAATATAAAACTGGCCTTTATCCGCCCTAATCAATTCAATAATCCCTCTCCTTACTATCAAGCCATATAGTGACAGGGCCGTCATTTACCAGACTGACCTTCATATCAGCTCCAAAGATCCCCGTACTGACGGGAAGCAAACGCCTGCATTTTTCTACAAATCTATCGTATAGAGGAATAGCTATTTCGGGTTTAGCAGACTTAATGAATGACGGTCGTGTTCCTTTTTTAGTCGAGGCAAAAAGTGTAAACTGACTGACTATCAACAATGAACCACCTATCTCTATCACACTTTTGTTCATTTTCCCTTCCGTATCAGAAAAAATACGGAGCTGCGTTATTTTTTTTACCAAGTGATTTAAGTCGTCCTCTACATCGTGTTCTCCTATTCCTAAAAACACCAAGAGTCCCGCATCTATCCGTCCTTGTATTATCTCATCTACCCTCACCTGAGCTTCACTCACTCGCTGTACCAATGCTCTCATAACACAAGTATAATGGATCCAAACCATTTATAGTATACGCTGCATTGCACTTTTTTATACTCTTCTCACTATCTTTGATTTATGCGACTAAAGAATCCTCAGAGTAACGCTACTTTAACCAGCTAGAAATGGGATTTCGACTGCGATAGGAAAGGGATAAGCAAAAGATTAAATGAAGTACTACTCATCACTCTCAACGTCCCTAAAAAGAAGATGCTGAGGGTGTTGAGATATAATAATTGGCATAAAAGATTTATATTTGAACACCTTGAGATGCATAGTAATTATGTTTGGATTTTTGCAAGGGATTCCTCAACGTCCCTTGCGTGAGACGTTGAGGGTGGTGAAAAAGGAGACATTGAGGGTGTTGAACTATAAAAGGGGAATACAGACCAATTAAGACAGGCCCAAACGGAGGTAAATCCTACATTAATTCAAATGGTAACAAAATGCGTTTAAATCGAAATGGAACAAAACTGTGGTAATTTATGATATGAAAATGAAATTATTTATTTTAAGTTTATACTTAGTGATTTATGGCTGTGATTTTTCAGAACAAACTGATCGATCTTACAAAAGTTATGTAATAAAAGATGGAATTGTAACAAATGCTGAGAACCTAAAACTGGTTAAAAAATATGAATACTTACAGGAAGTTGAGTTTCAATACGTTTATAAAAATGACACATTTATTGGGCTCTATCATTACAAATTCCCTGCTAGGACTTTCCGAAGTAGATTTCGTTCTGGTGATTCTATAAAAGTTGCAATCCACGCCACAGATCTGAAAGATATTTTTCTTTATAAACGAAAATTTAGACAGTTACCTGGTTATAAATTAGTCAAAAGACGATAGTAGCTTTCATTGAAAATGTACATTTCAAAAATTGTGTTTAACAGTTTGACACCTTTTAGATTTTTTTTTACAGACAGAAATGTAAGAGACATTTTCTTGATTATAACTCTATTAACTTTTCCAATAAGCAATCTTTACGCACAGAATCTCGTACCTAATGGGGACTTCAATATATCCAATTGCCCTACAGATTGGCATCAGTTGGGTGCGGCCATAGGTTGGTACAGTCCCACTATTGGCACCACAGACCATTTTCATAGATGTGGCAAAAATAGAGCTACAGTACCGTCTAATATAGCTGGGTACCAAGAGCCTTTTATTGGTGACGGATATGCAGATTTTGTTGGGGCCTACATATATTTAAACACAAATAGAGATACATTCTACCACCAGACTTGAACTCCCTCAACGTCTCCTGCAAGGGACGTTGAGGATTTATTATAACTAGAAGTACTCTCTATAGTTTGTGACATAGTTATTCTCTTGCTCGCAATCGTAATAAAATGACTACTAGCGTGCTATACCTATCGGATTACTATGTTGAGGATATGTATCGAGGCCAATTAACTGACCAAATACACACGTTTTGAAACAAAAAAAAGTCCCGCCGAAGCGAGACTTTGTGTTGTGGGCAATGTTGGATTCGAACCAACGACCCCCTGCTTGTAAGGCAGGTGCTCTAAACCAACTGAGCTAATCGCCCTCTTCCTTTAAAGGGCTGCAAATATAATTTCGGTTTGGATACTACCAAGTAATTTATTTTAAAATTTTAAATAGTATTATACCTGTTGATCATTTCAAGGTGCCGGGACAAAACAACACTCCTAAAATCATTCACAGAAACAATACACTATTGCAAGTATCAATGTGTATTGTTAATTCGTTGTACTATTAGCAGTGAAAATTTCTACCTTCATTTGCTCAAAATAAAAACAAAAGAATTGAAGAAGTTTCTGAAAATAGCACTTGTACTACTTACCGTTTTTATATTGGCAGTAGCTGGTGTTGCTCTTTATTTTCAGAAAAACATCAAACCAATCCTAGTATCCGAAATCAACAAAACACTCGCTGTAGAAGTAGCCGTGGATGAGATAAGCCTGTCAGGACTAAGAGATTTTCCTAATCTAGGAATAAAACTCACCAATGTATCTATAAACGAAAGCACACCTTATTACAAAGAAAAACTTCTACAGGCAGGTGAACTAAATCTATTCGTAGATATCTGGAAACTGTATAAAGGAGAATATGTGATAGACAAAGTACTCTTAAGAGAGGGAAAACTGCGTGTAGCCGACCTAAACTATGGTACCAATTACGATATTACTAAACCTATTGCAGACAACTCATCCTCTCCTGTAAGTTTTGAGATAAAAGAATTAAAACTAATAGACTGTGATGTACTCTACGAGCACAGACCAAGTAAATTTAAATGCAACACCATCACCCCTATTACTAACATAGGACTAAAGTACACTGGAGCCACTACCAATATTAACATCAAGGCATCACTAGATAACACCACTCTACTATCTGGAGGAGTCGCATATATTGTCAAAAAGAGCTTAAAAATAAACACCAAAGTAGAAGTAAACACTGAAAAGCAAGTCGTAAAAGTTTCACCTACCGACCTACAAGTGGAAGAAGTAAGTCTAACAGTAAGTGGCTCTGTAGATTACAGTGAAACTTCTGCCATTAACCTACTGTTTTCTAACGATAACACTTCAGCTAAATCACTATTTAGCGTACTTCCTGCAAGTTTTATCTCGTCACTGGATAAAATAAACTTGCAAGGAGATGTAGTCATAGATGGTCAATTTAAAGGAAAAACACACGGTAATCATGAACCTAGCCTCGGTTTTGACTTTACCCTCCAAAAAGCAAGTGTAGCCATAAAAGGAGGGCAGCTAAAACTAGAAGGTGTGGAGGCAAAGGGAAACCTCAACATACCTAAACTTAGTCAGCTAGCATCAGCTAAAGCCACGTGCAATATCCAAAATGCATCCAGTGATAACAATACAATAAGCGGCGATATATCCGTATCAGATTTTACAAAACCAGCTATTGCCTGGAATGGCAAAGCCACTCTAGATGCAGCATTCGTATTGGGATTAATAGACGGTATTGGGTTCACTACTCAGTCTGGCACAGCTAAGGTAGACGGTAAGCTAGCACTTACTGTAGATATAGCTAGCGGGGCTCCTGTCCCTAATACCTTGAGATATGCTGGCAAAATAGAACTAAATAACCTAAGTGGGCAACTAGCAGATCCCGCCATAGATGTGAAAGATATAGCCTTTGACATCAGCGCTGACAATACTAAAATGGTAGTAAATAGTGCTTCTTTCTCATATAATAATACTACTGGAACACTCAAAGGGTACATAGAAGATTACACATCTCTTCTCAATAAAAATAGTACTGCTGAGCTAGTAGGAAAACTGACTGTGAACAATCTAACTGTAAATGAACTCTATGGTGCTAATAATGCAATAAATCAAAATGAAAATAGCTCAGAAGAGCTACTGCCCATAAAATTAAACCTACAAACGACACTTACTGATTTCAGATTTAATGACTTCGTAGCCCATAAGATGGAAGGTGATCTAATCTCTAATAGAACCTCTCTACGCATGCCAAAATGCGAAATAGATGCACTAGGAGGGAAGACTATAGCTGCTATAGTAATTAAAAAATGGGGAGACAATCATTTGCTAGACATTACCGCTGAACTGAGTGACATAAATATCACCGACCTATTCAATCAGTTTAACAATTTTGAGCAAACAGAAATCACTGATAAAAACATAAGTGGAACACTAAAGGGGACTATTCTAGCTAAAATCATATTGGATAAAACCTTTGAGCCGGTATTGCCCAAGCTATATGCCAAAGCTAATGTAACCATAAACAGTGGTGCACTGATTAATTATGACCCACTAAAAGAACTCTCAAGTTTCGTAAACATAGAAGATCTAAAAAACGTGCGATTCAAAACCTTAACAAATACAATAGAAATATTTGACCAAACTATTTTTATCCCTAAAATGAGAATAGAAAACAATGCTATGAATATAGAAATAGAAGGTACGCACACCTTTGACGGCTATATGAAATACAGTATGGGATTAAGTGTAGCGGAACTGCTAGCTACTAAAGCTAACTGGATAGCTCGTAAGGCTGAAAAAAGAATAGAAAAAAACTCAAACGGTGGCCTGACTGCATATGTACTTATGGAGGGACCTTCAGATAACCTGAAGATTCGCTACGATAGAGCCACGGTAAAAGAAAATGTTAAAGAGGAGGTAATAAATGAAAAAAAGAAGTTCATCAAAGCTCTAAAAGGAAAGGCCTCACTCAAAGAGGAGGCAACAGAAACTAAAAACTATGATGACATCTGGGATGAGTAATCTTCATCCTCCGTACTAAACAGCTCACTAGCTATAAAATCTGCAAACAACAATCCCTTATCCGTGAGGCTTATCTTAGTGCCGCTTCTCTCTATCCATCCTATGGATAACCAGTAATTAAGTTCCTCAGCATACAGTATTTCTATATCATAATGGTGCTCCTTCTTCAGCAAGTCCGTATCCACTCCCCATTTAGCCCTTAACCCAGTAAGCAAATATTCATTTAACCTATTCACAGCAGTTAATTCTTCCATCTCGTAGGTCTTATTATTACTGGCTATGAGTGAAAGGTACTCTTTATTACTACTAATATTCCAGTACCTACTCGCTCCGTCATAGCTATGAGCAGACGGGCCTAGACCCAGATATTTTTTACCTTGCCAATAGGCTGTATTGTGTTTAGAGTGGTTACCCGCTTTACAAAAATTACTCACTTCATAGTGCTCCCAGCCATGCTCATTTATCTCAGTGATAAGCAGGTCATAGTGCTCGGAAGCTAGGTCATCGTCTGGTCGCTTATATTTCGTCTGTGATACTAGCTTCTGATAGGGAGTATTTTCCTCCAATGTAAGACTGTACGCAGACAAGTGATTTATGGGAAGAGCTAAGGCAGATTTTACTGTCTGTTTCCACTCAGCTACGTCTAGCTGAGGTAGTCCGTAAATCAGATCAATCGTAATGTCCTTGAAACCTATATCTGCAGCCAGTTGGATGCAGCTTAAACTCTGTTCTGCCGTATGGCTCCTATTCATCCACTTCAGGTGTTCCTCATTAAAACTCTGTATCCCTACACTTAATCTATTTACACCGATTAGTTTCAACATCTTCAGATACTCCGCTGTAAGGTCGTCTGGATTACATTCTACTGTAATCTCAGCATCTTTGTCAATAGTAAACTCTTCGTGTAAGGTACCCAGTATCTGATCCCACTCACTGATAGTAAGCACACTAGGTGTGCCGCCGCCGAAGTATACGGTCTCTACCTTCTCCTCTCCCAGAAAATACTTTCTTCTTTTAGCCTCTAGGACAATAGCATCCACAATATCTGTCTGCAGCCCCAGTGAAACGGAGAAATGAAAGTCACAGTAAAAGCACGCTTTTCTGCAAAAAGGGATATGAATATATATTCCAGCCATGTTACAATTTAGGTAAGTGAATATCGTTTACATTTGTACGACATCGTGCACAAAGTTATCGCAATTTGGGGCTTACTCGCTATCTCTATCCTATCTTATGGTCAAGAGAAAATACTGCACATCTATGATGGCAAAGATACGGAGTACACAGAGGTGCAAGATGAAAATGAGGCAGAGCTAGTGCTAACCAAAACCATGGCAGCGAAACGTACGCAAGGATACCTGGCCGCCTCAGCAGATAGTATCCACTATGCTGCAGACACTTTTTACTCTTTTATAGAGCTAGGAAGAAAATATACTCACCTCACTCTTACTTCGCATGACCTGACGGGTGACTTACTGCCTAGATCTGATAATATAACCCTAAGACTTAGTGAATTTGATAGGCTACAAAAACAGATAATCAGTACCCATGAAAACGCTGGGTTCCCTTTTGTGAAAGTACAACTTCTAGAACCGGAAATAACAGGAGACACTCTTTCGGCAAGATTAAAAATATATCCCTATATCCAATTCGTGTACGACAGTCTAGTATATATAGGAAATGCACAAATCTCTAAAAAGTACCTGAGCAAATACCTACAACTGGAGGAAGGGAAACTCTATAGCGAAGAAAGTATAAAAGAGATAGATAAAAACCTTAGAAATCTTCCTCTTGTGAAAATAAACGCAAGCTCGCAGGTAATATTTTTTAGAGGACTCGTGCGAGTTGTGCTCTACATAGACGACGCAGTCACTGACCGGGTAGACGGTATAGTAGGGCTGGCACCTAATAGCAATAACAGAAGCAACAATGATCTGCTGATAACCGGCGAGGTAAATGTAGAACTAAATAACCTCTTCAAAAGCGGCAAACAACTCGAAATACATTGGAGAAATTACTTAGAAAACTCTCAAAAACTAGATCTCGGACTTACTTTCCCCTACCTCTTCAACACTAAAATAGGAGTTAATGGAGAGTTTAACCTCAATAAGTTTGATACTAACTTCGTCACCTTAAAAAGTAAGCTATCACTAAGATATCAGCAGGCAGGGAATAATTATATTCAGTTTTATTATCAAAATATAAATAGCAACCTGCTCTCAGCAGATACGTCTGCAGTAAGGTCTCTGAAACGTATACCAAGTAATAATCCATTTAACATAGATAACTATGGACTAGCCCTTTACACCAGAGACTTGGATTATCTCCCAAATCCCAGAAAAGGATATACCCTATTAGCAGATGTAGCCGTAGGACAAAAAACTGTAGAGCGAAATACTCAAGTAAACAGAGTAAAATTTACCGATGCTAGCACTGGTCAGCTAATCTCCATTTATGATACTATGAATCTAAAAAGTGTGCGGTTAGATATATCAGTATCCACTAGTTTTTTTATTCCTATCAAAAAGAGAGGTACCATACATCAAAAACTCAGTTTCAATGGGCTATTTGCCAATCAAATATTCTTCAATGAGTTATATAACTTTGGTGGATTCAGTACTTTACGTGGTTTTGATGAGAATGAAATTTTCGCTAGTAAAGTACTTAGTTATACGCTAGAGTATAGATACCTGATAGGTGAAAACAGTAATGTTGGGCTATTTGTGAATACCGCAGCTATCGAAAACACTCTGCAAAGCTCTGACTTAGTATATGACACTCCTTACGGTTTTGGGCTACTTGCTAATATACAGGTAGGTAGAGGGATACTGAACCTAGCATACGCTCTAGGGACCCAGCAAGGCAATGCTATCCAACTGAATGCTGCCAAATTTCACTTTGGAGTAGTAAATTATTTCTGATAAAGAAGCACCTTTGTAACCCAAGTGTTTTTACAAATTATCACACAGCTAGTTCTGCGACATGAGTTACCCATCACGGTGCGTGTTGGGATTCTCTCTGCCTTAGTATTGATAGCACTCGTATCCGTGCTCAATGAAAACTGGCTGGTATTTATGCTTAAACTTACCCTACTTCCCATACAGCGATTTAGCTGGGAAAGTGCTAAATATTCTGCTAACCTTACTTTTAGAGCTAGTTCTATCCTCTCTTCTGCATTGGTACTTACCTTAGTGATAATAACTTACCAATTAGGCGATTACGGAAATAGTGATCCATATTCCAGCAGTTATTCCTTCGGGTTGTTTCTTGCCGTTTTCATCTCATTTTTGTCTGCTCTAGGAGCTAATAAGTTGTTCTTTTATCTTCACAAAAAACAGGAAATAGGAGAGCGTGTACTAGATTACCAGTATGCTCTAAACCAGTGGTTCTCGTTTATAGTAATCACCCTTTTACTCGCAGACGTATTTTATCTGCATCTTCATAGTATCCTATTTGTCCTAATCATAAGTCTCCTAGGTATTTATTTTTTACTACGTCTATTTGGGACCATCCTCATGTTGCAAAATAACTTTGACTACCCTATACTCGCTGTTTTTATATACCTTTGCACCTTCGAATTAGTACCTGCATTGGTTTTATGCAAAGTACTTTTTGTGAATAGCTAAGAGAATTTATATTGAGCGTAAAAAGTATTCTAATCTCACAACCCCATCCAGGGAGTAAAAAAACGGTCTATGATGTACTTACAGAAAAGTACGGAGTTAAAGTTGATTTTCACCCATTCATAGAAGTCCAAGGTCTGCCTGCAAGAGACTTACGAAAGCAAAAGCTTCGCATCCTAGATCATGATGCAGTAATTTTCAACTCCAGAAACGCCATAGATCACTTCTTTAGAATAGTAGAAGAAATGAAGGTAGAAATACCTGCTACCATGAAGTACTTCTGTACCAATGAGGGAGTATCTCTCTATATTCAGAAATATACACAGCTACGTAAGCGTAAAATGTTTGTCGGAAAAGGAACAGATACTTCGTTCTTAGAACTCCTCAAAAAACACAAAGCATTGAAGTTTTTATTTCCTTGCTCAAACATACGAAATGAAATAATACCAAATTACCTAATTGAGATGAATATCGCCCATACCGAGGCTATTATGTACAACACCGTAAATTCAGATTTATCTGGCTTGGCAAGTGTATATTATGATATTCTTGTATTCTTCAGTCCTCAAGGAATCGTCTCTCTTTTCGCTAACTTTCCTAACTTTGTGCAGGAAGATAAAGCGATAGCTGGCTGGGGTAAAAGTACTGATCAAGCTCTGAAAGACGCTGGTCTCAATAACTCCATACCCGCTCCATCACCGGAGCATCCTAGTATGGTAGCTGCATTAGAAGAGTTTATAAAATCTAAACTTAAGAAATAAGCCTAGCTATAAACACCGCTTTCTTTTTCCCTTTGCATACTATGGCGTAGTAATTTCCACCATCTGTAGTGCCTAGCTTTTTGTGCCACACATCAGCATGTTCGTTACTTCCCTTGATTATAACATTAATCCTTCTTATGCCGATGTTTTGGAGGATCTTCCGCAAACTCTTCGGACTCATACCACCGCTGTATAATAACTCGAAATTTCTGAAACCAGCACTCAGGATGCAGTCTGAAAAAAACAGCTCAAACTCGATGTGCCTCACTACCCCAATCCCTGCAAAGAAATGAGCAGCAGACGCCTTAGATACTAGTGCGTTAGGTATATGTAAGTATTTCTGATTATTATATTCTGAAGCCGTCACTTTACCATCCAGTGTACTCCAAGATAAATCACTACGAAAGCCAGAAGCTACATCTACTAAATGCAACTGACACTCCGTATCGTTTAATTTACTTAGTACTAAACCCACCTCCTTAATCTCACCCCGTTCAGCTATTAGATGTATTTCTCTCAAATCACTAAACTGTCTGTACGCCTCTCTGATATCATACAGAGGAGATAGTTTGATATATGTCTGTTCCGCTTGACTATTTATAAGTGGTAATAGCTCTATCACGTTAGGTGACAGGTAATTTAGATCTACTGCTCGCTTATGTCCAGCTCTTCTATCTGGATCTATATAGAGCCACGTCACTTTCCCTTTAGACAAGTGGGTTACGCCATCTCCTAAAACTCGTAGAATGGGAACGTGCATTTTTGATGCATTGTAGGCTGCTATAGTATGGAGTTCTTCATTTTGCTCTACGGCTACTGCTTCGTAAAACCCCTTGGATAAAAAAATGGAGTCTACCCCTAAGCCTCCGGTGATATCTAAAAAACTATTGCCTTTTATAAAACTAGCTTTATAAGCAGCAACGGCCTCAGAACTAGACTGTTCATAGCTACGAGCATCTAATGCCAATTTATGTGTCCAAAAAGACGGCAGTTTTTTCTTAGCCTTCCTATAAATGGCCATTAATTGTAAGCAGACAGTAATATTGAAGACTACTTTACCTTGATATTTAAGTGCCAGCAAAGCCACATCATCACTGATATGACTATTCATGAAGCTTATTGCATCAGGATTTTCTAAAACCTTTATAATATCTTTACTTTGCACTATAAGTATGTGACTTACGTTTCAGTAAGTACAGCACAATAGTAAATACAAAAATGAACACAAAAAAAATCTTATCTTTATTCGCCGTAGTATTATTCATCAGTGTACTGTTCTCCTCTTGCAGGTCGAGAGATGCATGCCCAGGTGTAGGCGCTATATATACTCCGCCAGTCTCTAACGTGGGTTAATCTCAGGATGCATAACTCATAGGCAGAAGCAGTATGGCACTTAACAGTGATAGAGCTGTAGTGATTTTTAAACACAGTATCTGATACTTTATCAGTGTCAAGGAACTAGATAGAACACTTGATCCCCATTTAAATATAGGTCCATAAAATAATGTGTCACTTACAGAAAGTTAGCAGCTCCCACGCTATACAAAAACAGTAAAAAGACTGGCCGCAGACGTTGCTTCTTCTCAGGGGGTTTCATCACAAAAGAAACAGTGCAGCGGTCAACCGCCGCTTTTTAGATAGGTACACACCCATCAAAATTCTAAATTATGTGTATTTAAACGATACGTTTTGTACCAATCCTGGACTAAGACTCTGAGCCACTGGGCATCCACGAGCTACTTGCTCCATTATCTCACGTTGCTTATCACTCCAAGAATCGTATACCACTATTTCTACTTTGATTTCTGTTATTCTTCTTGGGGAAATACCCATACTTTTTTGCACACTAGCCACGACAGTCTCAAACGGAATACCACTTAGTTGAGCGCGGATCCCCATAACTGTAATCATACACGAAGCCAAAGCTGTCGCTACTAAATCTGTTGGAGAGAAACGCTCTCCATTCCCATTGTTATCTACAGGTGCATCCGTTTCTATGGATGATCGAGACTTTAAATGCGTACATACAGTTCTAAGTTTGCCTTGGTAAGATACTTCAGATGTCATATTCTTTATTTAGAAAAGCAAAGTACACCCTAATTTTGCTATTTTCACGGCATGCAATATATAAACTTAAGAAAACGGGTAAGAGCTGCACTGTTAGCCGGAGTAATTCTGTTATATATGAGCACAAATGCTCAGCACTCTCCTTTCAACGGCTTGTCAGGCGGCCTTACTTTAGCAACTAACGGTATAGGCGGAGAGCTAAACGCACTTCTCACTCCCACCAAACTAGTAAAAACCCAAGAAATAACTCTTAGTTTTCAGAATATCAAACACTCTAGAGAAACTAAAGTACAAAACGCACGATACGTAAACCCCAAACCTTACGTGTATGGCAAACTAAATGGTGCTGCAACTATAAGGCTAAGCTATTCTATGAGTAAGCAGATAGGGCAACATATGACGAGCAAGCCATCCGTTTTTTGGGGTTTTAGTGCAGGTCCTAGCTTGGGTATACTAAAGCCATACTATATAGGTTACCAAAGTAATGCTCCAGAAAGTAACAGTCCTGCACTGATTCCTCAAAGTACAGAAACTATCGCCAATCAAGACTTTATTTATGGACCTGCGACCTGGACTTTAGGCACGGATGAACTTAGCTTCAAACCCGGATTACACTTTGCTACATACCTTTCAATAAATTGGAATCATTCTTTTTATTTTCAAAGTTGGGAATCTGGAGTGCGTTTTGACTATTTCCCACAAGAACTAGAAATATTGCACTTAGCTAACAATAAAGCATTTATGAGTATATATACCTCGTATCTAATAGGAAAGCACAGACCATAAGCTCTGCGTTACTCAACTAAAAAGAACCCTTCATTAACTAATGTTTGATAGTGTTAAATCAAAAACTAAATTTGTGTGTTCAATTTTTGAATACAAGTATAACGTAACAATGAATAAAAAAACAATACTTTCAACTCTCGCAGCTAGCCTACTCCTAGTAGGAGTAGTGTCTTTTAGCTTATTTAGTCCTGAGAAAACATACAGCCCGCGTACCGCAGAGGTGCAAAGTGCTTCAGGATATTCTCAATACCTTACGAAATTAAGAGCTGATAAAGCTACTGGTGAAGTAAATCCAGCAGACGTAGCTGCAGTACGTGCAGATATCGCTCAACAATCGGGCACTAAATTTAAAGCAGACTGGCCACTAAAATGGGAATTTAAAGGCCCGGATAATGTAGGCGGCAGAACGAGATGTCTGGTTATAGATAAGGATAATCCACAAACACTATATACCGGCGGCGTATCAGGATCATTATTTAAGAGTATCAACGGCGGAGGGTCTTGGTATCCTCTCACATTAGGTGATGACAACTTTGGTGTAGTGAGTATGGCGCAAACAAGCGATAGGCATATTTATTACGGTACAGGTGAGAATGGTCAGCTACTCTTCCAACAAAGTGGAGCAGAGTCTTCAGGTTTTGAAGGGATGGGGATGTATAAATCCACAGACGGTGAAACATTCTCATTAGTTCCTACTAGTAATACATTTGGAAATATACATGTGCTTACCGCTCATCCTACCGAAAACTGGATTTTCTGTGGTTCATCTAACGGTCTTAGAATGAGTAAAGATGCAGGTATTACTTGGTCACTACTTAGACCAGGTAGTTGTAGAGATATTAAGTTCAATAAAAATGGAGTTGCAATGGCGTACATAGGGACTCTTCTTTGGAGATCCTCAGATCCATCAGTTGGAACTTCTTTTGAGACTATCACTGATAATATAGCCACAAATAGAAGGTCTGTAGTGGCTTGGTCAGAGTCAGATCCAAATTATTGTTACGTGGTTTCTACTGGAAACGTAACTTTTGACGGACAGGCATACGGCAGTGCATTAACTGGTCTATATAGATCTAAAGATGCCGGGGCTACATTCGAAAGGCTAGTAGGCCAAATGAGTCAATTCTTTCACCCATTTTCTATTGTAGACCTACAAGCTCAGGGCCTATACAACATGGCTTTAGGTGTACATCCTAGAGATAAGAATAGAGTGTTCATTGGAGGTATTGAGTTCGCAGAATGGACAGAAGCCGCTGGACCAAGAATAGTAGGTAACAAATTCAGCTCTCCACAAAATCCATATGGAATCCACTCAGATAAGCACTTTATCACATTCGATAATACGGGTGTAGATCCTATTATGTACATCTGCAGTGATGGAGGAGTAGCACGCACTACTAACGCAGATCTAGACAAGTACAAAGATATCAGTACTAACTTCATCACTACACAGTTCTTTGGTATAGCTGCAAGTAAGTCCGGTGTGATTATGGGTGGTACACAAGATAATAATACTATGATCATCTCTGGACAATCTTTCCCGCGAAAGATAGCAGTAGATGTAATAGGAGGAGATGGGTTCCAATGTGCTATCAGCCAGTATGACCCTAACTTTATGTTCGGTGAAAGTCAGTATGGTAACCTTAGAAGATCCATTACAGGTGGAGGTGCATTTTCACCTATTTGGGATAATCGCATCAGAGCATCATTTACAAGTACTAGCAGACCTACTTCATCCTTTAACACTGCAATCTCTCTATGGGAAAACCCTCAAATTCTAGCAGAGCTTGAGTCAAGAGACAAAACTATTGAAGATGACAGTCTTATCGATGCACGTTTATATTATGCTGCAGATAATGGTGTATGGATGGTTAAAAATGCTCTTTCTAAAGCTCACGACCCAGCCAACCCTAAAGATAACGGTGCAGTAAGGTGGTTTAGAGTAGCTGACATGAGCTCAAATGTACACTACATGAAACCAACAACAGACGGACAATCCCTGTTTGTATGTACTGACAATGGCAGAATATACAGAGTAGATAGTTTATTAACTGCTCAATTCGACACCACTTCACTCGTAGCTAGAGATGCTATGGCTCCTAAGCTAAACTATAAGCAAATAAATCAAGGGTTTAGCCTTGGTGGCCGAACAGTAACGTCAGTAGCCATAGACAAAGCGGATCCAAATAGAGTGGTCATTACCGCAGGAAACTACTCAGGTACTACGTTCGTGTACGTTACTGAAGATGCATTGTCTGACAACCCATCTTGGAGAAGTATACAAGGAAACCTTCCACGTTTCCCTGTTTACCATGCTGTCATTAGTGAAAATGATCCGGATGTTATTATCCTAGGTACTGAATTTGGCATATGGGCTACTAATAATGGTAGTGCTACTAATCCAACATGGGCAGAAGCTCTAGAAGGTGTAGACGCTGACATGCCACTACCAAGAGTGCCTGTTTTTGACCTAATACAAGTAGCTGCTAACTCAAGTACAGGTCCTACAGTATATGCTGGCACACACGGTATGGGTATATGGGCTAGTCAGTCACTACTCAGCAGTGTTCCACAAGTAGATAATAACTTAGAAAAAGAAGTAACAATTAGTGCTTATCCAAATCCTGCAAACCTATTTATTAACCTAGAAACTAAAATAGTGGGTGCGTATACACTCACAGTATATAACCTATCTGGGCAAAATGTCAGAACTGTCTCTGGCAACAATAGTGGAGTTATAAAGCTTAACACAACAGATTTGGTAACTGGTAATTATTTCGTAGAGATACTCGGAAAAAATCAGAAAGCAGTAACCAAAATTATCGTACAGCATTAAGAAAATAGTTTAATACTTAATACTTTAAAGCCTTCTGTAATCTACAGAAGGCTTTTTTTATACCATGAATAAAAAACTGCTCCGACTGTTCTCTTGGGTATGGGATATCCCAATAGAGAAAACTTGCTCCCCGCAAAATGAATACTTAGAGATAGTATGGTCCAATGGTAAAAAAATGCTTAACACTAAAGAAGCTAATTTTTCCTTTGGCAATGGGTATAAAGTTTTTGAAACAGGTATGAACTTCATTACTGAAGAAATTAGTCAAGCTCAGGATATACTTATACTCGGATTTGGGTGTGGAAGCATCCTGCACTTATTGGAGCAGATATACCTCTACGATAAAAATATAGACGGTATAGAGTATGATCCTGAAATTATAAGACTCTTTAAAAAGCACTTTGCACATAACTACAGCAATGTACCTGAACTTTACGCAATAGACGCTTTAACGTACCTTAAAGGTCTCCAAAAAAGATATGATATTATCTTTATAGATCTATTCATAGAGTTGGATAACTCACCGCTGCTTAGCGATAACACATTTATCTACTTCTTACAGGATTCACTCCAAAAAGGTGGTACACTACTATTTAACACTACTGTAAAAACTAAACGTGAGGACATCAACCATTCTGAGCTCTTACTCCTACTCTCAAGTATGTTTAAAGACGTAAAAACAAAGAACTTCCAAGACTACAACAAAATCATTATAGCCTCATAATCAGACTTTATGTCTTATTTTTAATCGTTCGCTCCAATTAATCAGCCAATTTGACCGCAAAATGCTAGCGGAATAACAATTGAAGAATAATTACTCAAATAGATAAAATGATAATACATACAAAACAAAATTTACTCACGGATAGATTCACTAGTAACTTTGGCCACTTAATCAGTGACATGCTCAATGAGAATAGCTCAGACAACTCAATAAGACCTCAACTGGAACTAGAAGAAAACGAAAAAAACTACCTGCTTAAGGTATCTTTACCTGGCTTGGCTAAAGAAGAGATAAACCTTTCCATTGAGGACCACATCTTAACAGTTTCTGGCGAACTCACGAAACCCACACCTAAAAACAGTACAAGTCTATACTCCGACATCAAATATGGTAAGTATTATAGAAAAATACGACTACCAAAGGGAGCAGACAGCTCTAAAGTAGAAGCGGTATATAACCTCGGAATACTCCATCTTACCATAACTAAAAATGAAACTGTACAACCCAAGAAAATTGAAATAAAATAGTTGGGTTTTAATACCTTGTTAAATTGTAAGCGGTTTGCCGAGAGGTAGACCGCTTTATTTTTTTATCAGTCTTCCACTTCCAGTGTTGATGCCAACAATGGCATATTCGGACGGTTCATCCATTACATACACCACATTACCAGAATTATAAATATTAACATATATTAACTTCTGAGCTCTGATATAGGTCTCTAGCTTAGTATGAGTATCCACCAATACATTATCACATATTAGTTCACCAGCGTCTAAACTAGACACCTCCTCAATACTCCCTTTGAGTGTTTTTATTCTACCTCTTAGCTTGGTGCTGGCAGAATTTCTAGATCTAATGAACACCTCGTCCCCTCCAAGCATAAGGTCAATATCTGAGAGTGCCGTATGCCTAATCTCTAGGAAATCCACAAAAAGCGTATCCTCTACAGTGACCTCAGCTATGCTTTGTAGCTCGAGCCTTACAAGTTTGTCTACGTATACCTTTACTACCAACTCATAATCAAAGCTTCGAACAAAATTACAGGTATTGTTATTGACTAACCTGAGTTCTCCATTAGAAACATCTGTAAGCACTTGGCTCAACAAGTTTTCTGGACCACTTAACACTATTTCACCAACTCTGGTACTGTCTTGAGTTATTACAAGCTTAATTCTATCTTCTACATACAACTTATCAAAAGTGGATACTTGCCGCACAACTGACCCGTCATCTCCTAATCCCGTAATGCAATCGTTTCGTCTATCACCTTTGCACGACCAAAAGAATACAACACATATAATCGGAATTATCTTCTTCATAATGTATAACCGACTCCAATTTCAAAAAAATCTGCTACTCCTCTATGAAAACGCAGCGTCCCTTGTGCACTTAAATGGTCATTAAAATTATAGACCAAGCCCATTCTCTGACTAAGAGCATTCTTCAGTACCGTCGGCTTATATATATAGGCTCCCATCTCCGCCACTACATCTACCTTTCCAAAATTCCACTGAAATCCGGCTGCCACAGCTATCTCAGACTGCTCTCCTAAAGTGACAGAGTCCATCGGGTACTGATCATCCTCCGCATACTTATATGTCTTATCTAGCGTGTAGTCTATCCCGTATCTCCAAGCCCTTACTGGACTTACGTGACGAATACCTCGAAACTGCAATCCAAAATTATAAAAGTCTTTTGGCTTGGCAAAGTTCCTTTGCTTCTTGCCATATATAAAAGTACATCTCCAATCTGTGTGCTTACTGAAAGAGTTATTATGAATAGAGACAGAATCTGCTTTTCCTACTCCTAACCCATATCTCAAAGTAAATGAAGGTATATTATATCCTAGATTTGGCACTTTGAAAGCCGCATTAGAATAATGCGAGATACTTACCCCAGCCTCTATATAGTCCTTTCTCCTTAACGCACGGTGATATACCAACCCAAACTGCATACTTCCGTTTAAATGGCTTCCAATGGCTTGATTTCTTCTGTTGTCATATACATCAAATTTTTCTGTCAGATAAGCGAGTCCAGCTCCCATCCTAAACTTTAGATCTGATTTTTTAAAACTCAACACATTCAGCTTAACGTGAACCATCCCTCCTAGAGCATGTCCCGTTTCTTCTCTGCCAAAGTTATAATACAGCAGTCCATAACCTACGATTGGGCGAGCATAATGGGCACCCCACTGTGATTCGGACTTTTCCGTCTCATATGAGACTTCTAATCCATAATTATGAGCCGCAAGATTTTTAATGTCCGCTCTATGCGCTAACAAAAACCCAGGTGTATAACTAGTACTTACATACGAATGATCTTGTCCTCTAGAAAGAAGGATCCCAAAACAAATGATATAGCACACTATAAACCTCAATTCAAACCTCTACACCCATCTACGTTTGCGGTACCACGCATTGACTAATCCAAAAATTAACACCAATAAGATAGGCAGCACCATATTAAGCGTCCGCCAATACACCTTTTCTTGCTTTACTCTTTCCTTATCCAAAAGACGCAATACCACTTCTTTACTTCTCACTTCTATGAGATTAGACTCGTCACACAAGAAATCAACACAGTTCAGAAAAAACTTCTTATTAGCAAACTCCTTATTTATTCCTGCATACTCAGAACCATACTTATCATACCCCAAAGGATATACACGTCCATCTGAATGCACTTGATTTCGTATCAGATCTCCATCCCCTATTACAATCATGGCATTATTCATCACCCCTTCTTTATACTTTATATCAAAAGCCCTCTTGACCCCCTCTCTATATCTAAATGGACTAGTAAACTCACCCTCCACCAATACTGCTGCTATCTTATTCCCGTTCGTGAAATTGGCAGGATTTGGCTTCGTCTTTAGCATGTCCAGCGAAATAAGCACCGGGTTAGCTGCTATCCTAGATCGCTGGGAAGACCTAAGCAAAACAGTTTTTCTCAATGACTTACGAGCAGTAGTATCTAACGTACTACAGTACCGACCCCAAATATTTTCTAGGTTTTTAGATACTGGATTATCATCTACCGCATTAAACAACGGATAATACATCCAAGGCCAAAAACCTGGCCGATTATTTTGCTGATTTATAGCGGGAATACCATGACATTGTAAGTCTTGTATAAGTGTGGGTTGCACTTTTACTCCGTAGTGAAAGAGTAAATCGTCCAAATTATGCTTATGATTACTGGTAGCTACTTGTCCGTATTTAGCTACAGAGTCCATCTCTGCAATGAGGTTTTCTACTAAGAAAATAATTTTTCCTCCGTTCATCACATACTGATCCAGTACAAATTTTTCTGGCTCGGTAAACTCCGTAGTTGGCTTAGCTACAATAACTCCATCATACTCGCTTAACTTGCGAATGAGACCTTCTACCAATACCGTAAACACTGGTTTATCTGGATTATCAGCCACGTCGCTAGCAAAAACCTTATAGCAATTACTATCCAATAAATTTAAATTGATTCGCTCTAACTCATAGAACTCTGCCATAGCACTAGATATATCCGCAGTTTCCATCTCTCCTAACTCTCCGTGACCTGCAGTAAATGCTATTCTCACATCCTTACCAACTATACCTTTTCTTAATACTGTACCAATCTCGTACTCTAACAATTCGATAGAACTGTTTATCTCTTCCTCTAGTGGTTTTCCAAAATCTCTCTTCAATAAATTTAATGGATACTCCTTCCCTTTATAAAACACCACACCCGCAGGAATAATGAATTTATCTGTCGGTGCTTCATCCGGTTTAGTCTCTGGACGCTCAATCTTTAAACCCTTTCCAAAAAACTCTTTTAGTATCGCCTCCTTTTCATTGATGTCTTTATCTTCTAATACGTCTTCAAAATCAAACTTAATTTTTCCTCCAGAAATGAGTTTATACTCATTTAGCATATCTCGAGTAGCAGACTTTAGCCGATCATACTCCAGCGGCAGGTCGCCATCTAAAAAAATAGTCACATAGGCTACATCATCCATTTTATCTACTAGGTCTACAGTAGAGCTAGACAACGTGTAACGCTTTTCTTTAGTAAGGTCTATACGCTTATACAAGCGACTAGCCAGAACGTTTAAAAGAATGATTCCAGCCAGGAATAACAATCCATTTCTAATAACCTTATTTCTATTTGCTGTCCTTAATTTTGTCTTAGCTACCATTTTCTACTATCTAAAACTACTAATGTCAAACCTAAAAAAAACACCACAATAGAGCCAAAATATACCAGGTCTCTGGTATCTACTACTCCTCTACTGATGGATTCGTAGTGCACTTGAATACCCAGTGACTGAACCCAACTATCTAGTCCTCCAAACAAGGACAAGTTACTCAACTGATCAAACCCTACATAAACGAAAAAGCATAAGAACATACTAAGTATGAATGCTACTATCTGATTAGGAGTAACAGCAGAAGAGAATACCCCTATGGCTGCATAAGACGCCCCTAGCAACACTAGCCCTATATATGAACCCAAAGTAGCTCCTACATCTACATTTCCTTTGGGAAGACCCAACTGATATACAGAGTAAAAGTATAATAATGTAGGCAAGATAGCAAATACTATCAAGCTCACTGATGCTAGGTACTTACCGAGCACTATCTGTACATCTGTAATAGGCTTAGTACTCAATACTTCAAACGTACCCTGTTTAATCTCTTCTGAAAAAGAACGCATAGTAATGGCTGAAATGAGAAATATAAACACCCAAGGTGCCATAAAAAACAATATATCTAGATTAGCATACCCCTGAGCCAGCACATTACCATCTGCAAAAATCCAAGTGAACAAACCAATTACTAGTAAAAAAACTATAATAACTACGTACGCTATTAAAGAACTCAAAAAACTGCGTATTTCCTTTTTAAAGATACTAAGCATTCTTGGTCAACTGTTGAAATACCACTTCTAAAGATTCTGACTGCTCCTGCTGTTCTAAAATAATGGTCTTAGCAGCTACCGCAAAATTAAATACAATCTCAGCCAAATCTGTGTGACCATCTCCCGTCACCTTATACGTGTTAGTAGCTTCTAATACTACTTCCTTGACTCCTTCTAAAGATTCCAACTCAGACATATTTATACTTTCTCTAAACTTAACTATGCGTACCGCATTTTTACTTGTAAGCTTCTGTTTGATAGCCTCTACACTGTCATCCGCCACTATCTTGCCATTATTTATAATGATGACTCGACTACACATAGCTTCCACTTCTTGCATAATGTGGGAAGATAACAGGATTGTCTTGTTTTTGCCTAAAGCTAATATTAACTGCCTAATCTCGCTCATTTGATTTGGGTCTAACCCTGATGTAGGCTCATCTAATATTAACACATCTGGATCATTTATAAGTGCTTGAGCTAATCCCACCCTTTGCTTATACCCTTTGGAGAGCTGGCCTATCTTTTTCTTACGTTCTAGTGTAAGCCCAGTTGCTGCTATCACTCGCTCTATTTCTTCTTTTGGATTTTCTAACTTATGTATTTCTGCATTAAACCTAAGGTACTCCGTGACATACATATCTGTATATAGCGGATTTAACTCAGGAAGATAACCTATACGTTTTTTCACTTTTATAGGATCTTTAGCTACATCCATATCTAAGACACAAGCAGTACCAGAAGTGGCAGGTACATACCCACAGATGATTTTCATAGTAGTACTCTTTCCTGCACCATTTGGGCCTAAAAAACCTACAATTTCTCCTGTGCCTATACTAAAAGACACATCATCGATAGCACGCTGCTCTCCGTACAGCTTTGTTAGACCCTGTAAAACTATAGACATGTATAATTTACTTCACTAAGATACTGAACGTAAACACATTATTCTTATCATTCAACACTAGTTTGTATAGTCCGGCCGGCATATCTACCACGCTAACTACCACAGAGTCCCCATTTACAGCAACCTTAGACACTACTCTACCATTTACGTCTATAAGACTTAAAACTGCCTCTTGCAACGGTGTACTACTCGTAAATGTAAAGCGATCTGAAGCAGGATTAGGGTATACTTTATACGTTACCCCATTGATAGAAGATACATTTGCTGCACTGAGCACTTGCATTTGTGCACTTCCGGTGCATCCGTTAGTATCGATGACAGTGACAGAGTAGGTTCCTTTTTCTGTAACAGATATGCTCTCTGTACTCTCACCAGTACTCCATGTGTACTCTTCAAAATCAGAACCAGGAGTAAGCACTAGAGGGTCGAAGCTTCTAAGACTAGTGTCTGGGCCTAGTGTAATACTGGGACTCGTATACTCTTCTATAACCATACTATCTGTATACTCACAGCCTATCACATCCTCTACAGTAAGATAAAATAATCCAGCACCTTTTGCCTGGTAGAGTCTATCTGTAGTACCATTAAACCACGTATATGTAAACCCAGCAGGCCCCAATAATGTAACATCTACGTTATCACAAAATCCAGTATCATTTCCCAAAGAGAACTCTGGCAATTCGCTTACTGTAAGCATTACAGTATCATACGCTGGACAGCCAAAACTATTTTTAGCTTCTACGGTAACCTCACCTGAAGTGGTTCTCACAAACTCTGGGCTAGCTACTGCAACTCCATTCCATTTATACCCTGTAAAGAAAGAAGGGCCAAAGAAGGTAATACTCTCTCCGGCACACACAGCAGTATCCCGACCTAGGTCTAGGCTAGATGAAGGCTTAGTAAGCACCCGAACGTCATCCGAAGCCTCACAACCAAAAAAATCAATAGCTAAAAGCGTATGTATCTGAGAGGACATAGTAGTATACGTCTGAGCTACACCAGCAACTCCGTTCCACACGTAAGAATCCATATTATCTGGACCATTAAATGTAATCATCACATTATCACATATAGTAGTATCCACACCTAAATCAACTACTGGCAGTGCTTTCTTATCTATCATGACCGTATCAGTATACAGACAACCATTAGCATCTAACATCCTTAGGTTTAATGTATCAGAAGCAGTGACTACTCTAGTGGCACCGGCATATGTAGCTAATCTATTATTCCATTCATAAAATATCATTCCACTTTGGGCATTTAATGTATAAGTGTTATCTGCACAAAAAAAGGTGTCTATTAAAGGTATTTGAGTCATCCGTGAGCTTACATTTACCCTAACAGTTGCAGAGTCGGCAATACACAATCCATCAGCCGAAGTTACTACTAGCTTGTAGGTGGTACTCACAGCGGGTGATACCAAAGGGTTAGCATTACTAGCAGAAAAAGTGCCTCCCGCAATGGCTGTCCAATTATAGACATATCCCGAAATAGTACTTCTTCCTAAATTTACAGATGTGCCAGAACATAAAAATAACGTATCTCCGCTTGTCCGTGCTTCTAGTCTGCAACATACCGTACTATCACTATTCGTAACTGATGCTCTAGTTAGCGTAACCAGTGAATTTGATAAAATTGTCGTTATATGCTCAAATGTATCCGTAGAAAAAGATGTAGAACCAAAGTCTATAGGCTGACCTCCTAACAGACAATCCACTGTATAATTAGGTAACAGCTTAGCTAAGTATAAGTCTTCTGAAGATGTACTACCAAAGGAATTCCCTGAGGTGAATAAACTAAAACCAATAGTAGGTGTCCCTGAAATAAATGCACCAGACTGACCATCTGACATAGTGCCCCCTACTACAATAGCTGAACTTACTCCAGCGGCAGCACTCACTTCAAAAAAAACAAGATCCCTTGGAGATGAAGGCAAATCACTACTAACTGCCATTAGCACATTAGATCCAGAGCCAACTCTAAAATCCATAAGGACATCATCGCCTACGGAGGAATAGAAACTGCCTGAAATAAGATTAAAATTTGTATCTACTTTTTGTATAAACACATCTATATTAGCAAAAATAGAGTTGTACATATTGCCGGCTACACTATACTCGTTAGTACCCGTCTGTAGTATATGAGAAGCTTCGTTAAAAACACTAGAGCCTAAATTTCTTGCTTTTATCAGACTCCCAAAAACATCAAGCGACACGAGGTATGCATCCGTATCTCCAGTACCCCCGAAGGTCACGGAGTCATTAGTAGTACTCCCTACTATAATTATATCATCATTTGATGCTTCTAAAATAGCTGCACCTCTTTCATTGCCATCGCCACCTATTGTTTTAACCCAATTCACAGCACCTGAGCTGCTAAGCATTACAGCCAGCACATTTTCCTCCATTGTATCTTGGAGTATATAGCCTGTAGCATAAAAACTTCCTTGTCTAGACTGCACCACATCAGTAATTCTTTCAGCACTGTCAGTGACAATACTTCTGGACCACTGGAGAACTCCACTGGAGGAAACTTTACTGATAAAGGCGTCCTCTCCAGTAAAACTATTCGTAGTGTACCCACATATTATTGCCCCACCATCAGAAGTTGGCTTCATATTAGTGGCTACGTCATCATCAGATAATCCATAGGTGTATGACCATAGACTGTTACCTAAGCCATCTGTTTTTGTTAGCTGATAGTCTATACCGCCTTGGCCACTAGATGTGGTATTCGCCAATAAGAAGTAATCACTATTACTCTTCTGAAATGAAGCTACCGCCTTATCAGCGTTCGCATTGTTTATTATTTTTAAGAAACTGGTGTTTTGTCCAAAGCTGAAGAGCCCACAAAACATAAAAACACCTATACATAAATTATTCTTCATATGATCACACAAATTAAGTGGTCGAAGATAGAATAATCTAGCTACTTACCTGCCATCTTTGAGCAACTTTTACTGAGTACGAAATGAAGGATTCAAACCCTTTGTTAAACATCTCGTTATCAAGTAAACTACCTTGCTCATCTATACACTTGGTAACTTCCTGGGCTTCGAAGGTCCGAGGACTCGTAATACTATTGAGGTCAAACACATTGAAAATTTTATTGAAAACGTAGCCCAACTGTACTGCTGGCATACGTCCTCCTCTACCGCTGCTGACTCCCACATTAGCTACTACAGTATCATCAAAAATATGCTTATAGCTGGCCCCTGCCAACTGGTGTATGGTATTTATGATCTCTGCACTTGGAAACCAATTGTACTCTGGAGTAAGCACAATGAGAAGATCTGACTCATCTATAGTATTTATTAAATGCTTTTGAAAAGTTGTTTCGCTCCCTGGATTAATCCACCCTTCTGCAAAATTCGGAAGATCATACTCTTGAAAATCGACAATCACTCCGTTTCCTAAGCTTTTTTGAATCGCTTTTGCAACCCTGACTGTATTATTTCCTTTTCTGGCAGAGCCAGAGATTATTCCTACTTTCATTTATTCAGTTTTATGTATTTGGCTAACGCTTTTACAGTCTTATAGTTTCTAGCGAAATCTATAAACCACCACTTAACAAACGGTTTACTAGACAAAGTGAATACCCCTTCACTTTTAGAAACCTCAACCTTATCTGCACTAAGAAAATGAACTTTCTTCTTCGCATAAATTACTCCATTTTCTATATGAGCATTTTTATACTTCTCATTAGACACTATCCAGTCCAATACTTCTTTAATATCTCTATCACTACTCACGTAAACCTGTTGGTGACTTTTCATATAATTCTGATCTGGAGCACCTTCCACTTCGTCAAAACTCACGGCGTGATACATACTTACCAAAAATCCAATAGCAAACGAAACAAAGAACGCCACATTCAAACTGTTTTGAATAAAGGTAAAGCCATATTTCCATCCGCCCTCCTTGGTAATCACTACTACCAGTGCTACGGGAAGTATGAGCAGAGCTACTCGTAATAAATAAGTTAATACGATTATAAACTTGAATAATAATTTTTGAAAATTCATTTTACAGTACTTGTGTTAAGACAGCATATGCAAGCTGCGGTTTGTTTTCACTGAGTAACTCTTTAGCTAAAGAAAAAGACGGGGTATCCATGACCGAGAGGTCCCTTTTTATTTCTTCTACGGTGGGTATACTTTCCATATTACCCAAAATTCCAAGATCATTCCCCGTCAGGTGACTACTTGTTCTTATTTTCATTGGCAATGAGTCTACTCCTATTCCGATAGTTGTGATTGGTTTATCTACTTCAAACATAGAGGCACCATTTGCTCGGCAGTACCAGTTTCCGCCCATACGGCTTACTAGATCTATCTTCTGCTGATCTACCATTTGATTCTCATCCAATACACGCTCATCGATGTGTATTTTTTGTACTTCGCAAATTACCAAATTCCCTGCTCCGCCATTTTGACCTAACTCTTTTATCTCTATGACTTTACACTCTATCTGTACGGGTGACTCCTTCACTCTAAAGGGTCTAATAGTATCTGAGGCTATAGGTGTAAATCCTGCTTTCACAAATTCATCTACACCCGCTTCAAACGGTGAACTAGCTAAACTCATCTGGTGCACCATATCGTAGTTTACAACATTGATTACCACCTCAGCTACTTCCTTCACATTATCATGTGTATTTTTAGTCGTATTCGTGCGTCCGCTTCTTGCAGGCGAGAATATCAGTATCGGTGGATTAGCACTGAACACATTGAAGAAGCTAAACGGTGCCAAATTTCTATTTCCTTCTGCATCCACAGTGCTAGCAAAGGCTATCGGTCTTGGACCAATACTACCCAACAAATAGTGATGCAGTTTCGGTATTGGTAATTCTTTTGGGTCTAATGTTAACATCCTTATTTCTTAACAACTAAAAACTTATTTTTCTTTCCTCTCTGCAATAAAATGTATTTACCATTGATCAAATCTGAATCTGAGAAAATGAAATCCTCCGTTACTTTTTCACTATTTACGGCTATGCTATTCTCTTTGAGTGCTCTACGTGCTTCACTTTTACTAGCCAAAAAACCAGTATCTCCACACATATCTATAATATTAACTCCCTCTATATCATCAACTTCTGATTTTTTTACTCCATCAAATACAGAAAGAAAGTCCTTTTCTGATAAACTGCGAAGACTTTCAGCAGTTGCTTTTCCAAAAAGTATTTCCGTAGCCGCTAGTGCCGCATTATATCCTTCTTCTCCATGCACCCACTTAGTTACGTAGCTTGCTAATTCCTTTTGCAATGCACGTTGATGTGGAGCTTCTTGGTGGTCAGATATTTGTCCATCAATGAAGGACTTGTCGTGAAGTGTAAATATTTTGATATATCGCTCGGCATCTTCGTCAGACGTATTCATCCAAAACTGGTAAAACTCATACGGACTAGTTTTATCTGCATCTAGCCAAACATTTCCACCTTCACTTTTGCCGAACTTACTTCCGTCTGCTTTAGTAATCAAAGGAGCAGTAAGACAGTATCCCTTGTTATCTTCTTGGTCTTGTCCTTTTCTGCGAATAAGCTCAGTTCCCGTTACTATGTTCCCCCACTGGTCGCTTCCGCCCATCTGGAGTTTTACATTCTTCTCTTTCCAAAGATGATAAAAATCATATCCCTGAACCAGTTGGTAGCTAAACTCTGTGAAACTCATTCCTTCTTCCAATCTGTTTTTTACTGAATCTTTAGCCATCATATAGTTCACAGAGATGTGCTTGCCTACATCACGAATAAAATCAAGGAAGTTAAAATCCTTGAACCAATCGTAATTATTGACCATTTCAGCACTATTATCACCACAATCAAAATCTAGAAACTGCTGCAGTTGCTTATGAACACTAGCCACATTATGATTTAATGTATCTACGTCTAGAAGGCTTCTTTCTGCTTTCTTTCCACTTGGGTCACCCACCATTCCAGTGGCTCCTCCTACAAGTGCATAAGGCT
Source organism: uncultured bacterium (assembly GCA_963933305.1). Lineage (GTDB taxonomy): Bacteria > Bacteroidota > Bacteroidia > NS11-12g > UBA9320 > UBA9320. The sequence goes on along the minus strand of CAWVTM010000003.1, from coordinate 730 downwards.
TATGCCCCGCTTTTTGAAGATGAACAAGTAGAATAATGGGCACCATATTACCAATATGTAGTGAGTCAGCTGTAGGGTCGAAACCTACATAGCCACCTACAGATTCTTTCATCAGTAGTTCCTCAGTACCGGGCACGTCTTGATGATAAAGACCCCGCCATTTTAGCTCTTCTATTAGGTTGTATTTTGCTTTAAATGCCATTTCAAAAGATAAAGTGGTCAAAGGTAGGATTTTGAATTGACGTAATAAGAATATGATTGATGCAAAAATCTTCTACTTTTGACCATCAATCATGTCAGCTGAAAAAAAACTATTCCTACTTGATGCGTATGCACTCATATTTCGATCGTATTACGCATTCATAAAAAACCCTAGAATCACTTCTTACGGTCTGAATACCAATGCTATATTTGGTTTTACTACCACTTTACTTGAAGTGTTAGAAAAGTATGATCCTACACATATTGCAGTCTGTTTTGACCATAAATCAGAGAACATACGTAAACAAGAATATCCACTTTATAAAGCAAATAGAGACGAAACTCCCGAAGATATAAAACGATCTGAACCCTTTATACGCCAAATCATAGATGCTTTTAATATCCCGCTTATAGAAAAAGAAGGATACGAAGCCGATGATGTAATAGTCACACTCGCTACGATAGCAGAAAAAGAAGGATTCACTACATACATGATGACTCCTGACAAGGACTTTGGGCAGGCTGTTAC
>CAWVTM010000002.1:0-45245 GCA_963933305.1 uncultured bacterium | reverse complement strand
CATTTCCCAGAAATTGTCTTTTTTATTCCCTAGGATTATTTTGTCATCGGCTACGAGTTTTAACCATAGCTCTTTAGCCTCTGTATCTAGCCCTAGGTTGTCCGTTTTGTCTCCTTCAAAAACAGACACATAGAGTCTGTCTTTGTCCAATTTATACACCTCTGTGAGAAGCTCCCACGCCCAGTTAATGGCGTCTTCCTTGAAGTAATCACCGAAAGACCAATTGCCCAACATCTCAAACATCGTATGATGATAGGTATCCACTCCTACTTCTTCTAGATCGTTATGCTTACCACTTACGCGTAGGCACTTTTGCGTATCTACCACGCGTGTACTTTCAGTTTTTTTATCTCCTAAAAAGATATCTTTGAACTGATTCATACCTGCATTGGTAAACATAAGTGTAGGATCATCCTTCACTACTATAGGTGCTGATTCCACCACTTTATGGCCTTTTTGCTCAAAAAAATCGAGGAACTGTTGTCTTATCTCTGCTGCGGTCATTGTTTTGTCTAAAGGTGTTTTTTTACTCACGCTAATTTTTTATATTCGCAAGGTTTTATAAAAGCAGCAAAAATACAATGAGTAAAGCGAAATTTAGATTTAATCAGGAAACTCTTGAATATGAAAGAGAATCTTCAAATTATTTAGGCGTAATCGCTAAGGTATTTGGCTTTCTCTCCCTAGCAGCTGTGATAGCCGTAGCGAGTGTAATGATAGCTCTAGATGGCAATAATACCGAAGACCTGCAGCACCAAGTCTCTGAATATGAAGTGCAATTAAAAATCTTGAATAATAAATCACTAGAGATGCAAACTCAGCTCAATGATTTAGCTCAGATGGATGACGACGTTTACCGCGAAATTTTCGGTGCTGATCCTATCAGTGACGACCTCAGAAAAGCAGGTACGGGTGGCACAGATAAGTACACCTCACTAGACCAGATCAAGAATGGTAGAGACTTCAAAAACCTGCATGCCAAGCTAGATAATATGAGTGCTCAGTATAAAGTGCAAGAAGACTCCTACAATAAGCTTATAAAAATGGCTAAGAATAAAAGTAAAATGCTTGCTTCTATTCCTGCTATACAGCCCATCCCAAATAAAAATCTACGTAGAATAGCTTCTGGATTTGGATACAGAACAGATCCCATATACAAAACACGTAAAATGCACAAGGGCATGGATTTTGCCGCTCCTAAAGGCACCAAAATATATGCTACTGGTGATGGAGTGATACAGAAAGTAGCCCACTCTCGCTGGGGATATGGTACACACATTGTAATAAATCACGGATACGGATATTCCACCTTGTATGGTCACATGAGTAGGGCCTTAATGAAAAGAGGACAAAAAGTAACTCGAGGCCAACTCATAGGATTAGTAGGCAGTACGGGTAAATCTACTGGTGCTCACCTGCACTACGAAGTACACAAAAATGGCACTGCAGTAAATCCTGTAGGATATTTCTACAACGACCTTACAAGCGACCAATACGAAGAAATACTCAAGCTTTCCTCTAATCCAAATCAGTCATTTGACTAATGGCCTTAAAAGAAGGCAAACTTTATTACCAGATCTCAGAAGTATCTACACATTTTAATGTGGCCGCGTCATTGCTACGCTATTGGGAAACAGAGTTTAATACCCTAAAACCTAAGAGAAACAGCAAAGGGACACGATTTTACACAAGCAAGGATATAGATGAAATAGGTAGAATCTATCTTCTGGTAAAGGAAAAAGGCTACACACTACAAGGAGCTAAAGAAAAAATAAAAACAGATAAACGATCGGTGGATTCTAATGTAGAAGTAGTAAGGAGACTACAAAGCATTAAAAAGTTCTTACTCCAACTAAAAGAAGAACTCTAATCCACGAGCGTTACTATGGGATGATGAAAATTTTACTCTTCATACTTTTAGGACTCACTACAGCAATAAATAGTTACGCCATTTCACCTCCGGCAAACAACGCCATATCGCTCTCCTTAGGAGGGTCGTCAGCTACATACCTCAATTCCTTTTCTATAGAAAACAACGTGGCTGCACTGGCATTCTCTAAGAACGAAATATCTCTTAATGCAGCAAATAGATTTGGTTTATCTGATTACTCAAACGTACTTTTAACTGGGAATGTATCTTCCAAACTAGCTAACATAGGATTCTCCTATCAAATAGCACCGCTGGCCCATTTGACTAGCCAGAAAGCTCAACTAGCCGTAGCTAAACAGCTCGGGAAACAAGTATCCGCAGGTATTGCTATTAATTATCATATACTGTCATCTACTGATGCATACTACAAGACCGCAAACTTCTTAACCTTTAACATAGGCCTATACTACGCAGTCAACAAAAAACTCAATGTAGGATTTCAAGCATTTAATCCAACTCGTACACCTATAATAGACTCACCACTAGAAAGACTTCCTGCCAATATCCGCCTAGGATTAGATTACCTATTAGCAGAAAACATAATACTCTATAGTGACGTACTACAAGTGTCTGAAGAGAAGATAGACCTGAATGCCGGGCTAGAGCTAAGTAGAGATAAGTATTCTATAAGAGGAGGGTTCGGACTGAATCAACTTGTAGCTGTTGGTTTCGGATGGAAAGCAGATAAATTACAACTTGATATCACTGGGGCATATCATAATCAACTTGGGTTTTCTCCATCACTAAACGTTGGGTATGCGTTTTAACCTTTGGATATTACTTACTTTAGTCACTTTTTTCTCTGTAGCACAAACAGAAAATGAAATCGTCAATGAATTTATAGAACGCTATATAGAGAACACTTCTGACGAAGTAGATATCCAGCAATTTGCCAGTGACTTACTCTCCTATATATATCATCCGATAGACCTAAATAAAGCCGATGCGCAAGAACTCTTTGCTGCTGCATTTTTAGATGGATTTCAATCCTTAGAGATTATAGAACACCGTAAGAAATTCGGTAATTTTATAAGCATCTACGAGCTACAAGTACTCCCATCATTTAGTATCACAGATATCCAAGAAATACTGCCCTTTGTCTCCATAAAATCTAGCCCTATACACCTGAAAGATGCCAAAAAAATATGGCAAAATGGAAGTCATCAAATACTCAGTCTTGCAGAGCTAATTACCCCACAGCTAAAAGGCCGTCTGATAGCAGATACGCTCACGGACCGCAGTAAAAACCACTATACGGGTACTTCCTTATATAACAATCTCCGCTACAGGTTTGACTATAAACGCTTTATATCTTTTGGCGTAAACATGGAGAAAGATGCTGGAGAAGCTTTTGGAGGTGATAATAATCCTACTGGCTATGATTACTACTCATTCTATTTTGCGGCTAGAGATATAGGAAGGCTTAAAGCATTAAATCTAGGTGACTATCAAGCTAACTTTGGTCAAGGCTTAACACTTAGTACAGGATTGGCTTTTGGTAAATCTAGTATCATTACTAATTCTAAACGGAACTTCAATGGCTTCGGAGCATATCGCTCTTTAAGGGAAAACGCCTATTTACGTGGAGGAGCTTTAGCTCTGGAACTAGGTAATATCACTACAGGAATATTCGCATCTTATAAAAAAGTAGACGGCAATACGCTAGATGAAGAAGATAGAGATCCAGAAGCACCTATAGTCACTACGAGCATACAAGAAGATGGAGGATTACACCGAACTCCCTCAGAGCTAGCAGATAAGGATGCCATCACAGATTTTCAAACTGGATTTTATCTAGATTATAAGTTACCCTTTGGGAGAATAGGGACCGTAAACTATCTCCGCAAACTAAGTGCAAGCTTAGAACCCAATGAGCAACCGTATAATCAGTTCAACTTTAGAGGAGAAGATTATTTTAAAAATGGTCTGTACTATGATTTCGTATATAAAAACATAAATGTATACGGAGAGGTAAGTCACAGTAGTTTTGAAAATGCTATAGCACAAGTATACGGTGCTTTGGTAAGTCTTCATAGGGCAGTAGATGTAAGTTTTGTCTACAGAAACTATGACAAAAGCTTCATCACTTTGCAGAGCAATGGTTTTGGTGAGAGCAGTAATGCTAGTAATGAAAATGGGTTTTACAGTGGTTTTCAAGCCCAGTTAAGTAAACGATTTACGCTACTCGGATACTATGACCTATTTACCAGTCCATGGTTACGCTTTAGTGCAGATGCCCCTACTAAAGGAAATGACCTGTGGACAGAGCTGCACTATAAGCCAAGCAAAAAGTGGCGTGCATACTACAGATACCGCACCGAAACCAAGCAGATTAATTTACCTGGAGAGACTACAAACCTACTGACCAATATCACCACCCAACGGCATCGTCTGCATATGGACTATACCGTAAAAAAAGGTGTACAACTCCGAAACAGAATAGAAGTGAGTGTAGTGGAAAAAGCAAATAGAACTTCTTTCGGTAGCTTAGTCTATCAGGATATTATATATAAGCCTTTTGGAAGTAGCCTTCAGCTAAAAGGTAGAGTAGCCTATAGCAGTATAGACCAGTTTGAAAACAGAATCTATAGCTTTGAACCCGTACCACTTTATGATTATCCATTATTCACACACGGCTTTTCAGGGCTGAGATTTGCCGCACTGGTGCGATATAAAACTCGTAAAGGGTTAGACTTCTGGTTTAGATATGCCTATACTCAGCAAGACGTGCCGCTAAATAGCTTGGACCAAAGCTATACTATCGGATCTGGTATGCAAGAAATTAAAGGAAACGTAAAACAAACATTTACGCTACAAGTTAGATATAAAATTAAATAGACTCAATGACCAAACTAAGCGTAAACATCAATAAAATAGCAACCATCAGAAATGCCAGAGGTGGAGATACTCCTAATGTGCTACAGGCTGCTAAGGACTTAGAAAACTTCGGGGCGGAAGGTATAACTGTGCATCCTAGACCAGATGAGCGACACGTTACTAGAGCAGATGCGTATGGACTAGCAGATGTAGTAAAAACAGAGTATAATGTAGAAGGCTATCCGAGTGAAGACTTCATACAAATGGTGCTGGAAATAAAACCAACACAAGTCACGCTGGTACCAGACGGACCAGATGTAATAACCAGTAATGCGGGCTGGGACTGCATTGCAAAGAAAGATTACCTCACTCCTATTATTACTAGGTTTAAGGATGCAGGAATACGCGTATCGATATTTTTAGACCCTATAGTAGAGCAGGTAGACGCAGCACTAGGGTGTGGTGCCGATAGAATAGAACTCTATACAGAAGCGTATGCAACTAACTACCCCAAAGATAAAGCAGGAGCTATAGCACCCTACAAAGCAACGGCAAAACGAGCTACAGAACTGGGACTTGGCATCAATGCAGGTCATGATCTAAGTTTAGAGAATCTAAACTACTTCGTGACGGAGATACCTGAAATATTGGAAGTATCCATAGGTCACGCCCTTATCTCAGATGCTCTCTACTATGGATTGAATAACGTGGTGGGTATGTATAAGAGTAGACTTGTGGTAGGTTAAACAGCTAACTGCTAAATTAATAGATAGCACCGAATCGGGATATTAAAAGTAAATTCATTTTGAAAATGCAAATACTGAATGCAGATAAATCAAATTTACAGATGATAAATTCAAAAAATGGGTTTGGTCTTTTGAATGAGTAGACTCTAACACTTACCTAATATCCTTTATGAATGTATCCAGAAGCATCTTGGATATCTTCTCTTTGATGAAATTAAAGTTCAAAATATTCAGGATAATAATACTTGCGAAGTGTACTATAATCCCCAGCAATCTGCAACACCGTTAGATTTTAAACTTAATAGAGATCTTCTAGATGTTAAAGTAGTATTTGGAAAAAATGGATGACTATCGCCATCTATTTCACTTATTTGTATTGTATGTTATCTATTTCTTAATTGCTCATAGACATTTTCTAGTGTTTCTGAGAGTTTAAAATAGAGTTCTGGTATTTGTTCTAGGTTGCTTTCTGTTTTGGCATTACCTTCTATTGCTCTTATTACATCGTGTAGACTTTTTACACCCATCATGTCTACAGATGGTTTCATCTTATGCGCTGCGGACTGCACCTCCGCCCAGTTCTGCGTCTGCAGTCCAGCTTCTATACGTCCTACTAATTCTGGTGTCATCTTTAAAAACATATTCACCATTTTAATCACAAAATCTTCATTGCCCGCTGCTATAGCGTTTAGCTGCTCTAAGTCATATAATTTCTCGTCGCTCATTGTTCATTTCTTTTACTAGAGTTATACTAGTCGCTCTTGTAACATCCTGTAAATCGTAGACTTACCTATATCCAGACGTTTAGCTACGTTTACCACGTCATTGCTATATTTATCTAGGTAGTGTTTTACTATTCTATTCTTATATTCTTCTAGACTCATTTCATTCTGAAGAAGCGTATCTATAGACCCTGTAGAGTTGAAGGTAATATGCTCGTCCTCTACTATATCACTATCAGTCATGACACAGCACAGCTCTACCACCGCTTTGAGCTCACGTATATTTCCTGGCCAAGGATACTTGAAAAGCTTGTTTTGAGCTTTGCTCGATAGCTTTAATTTTCCCATGTCATTCTCTTCTGCGTATTCATCTATAAAATACTTAGCAAGTACTAATGTATCGTTACCACGCTCACGAAGCGGAGGAAGTGTAATAGGTAAGCCTAAAAGACGGTAGTATAAATCCTCCCGAAAATTGCCCTTTCGAACCTCTTCAGCCATATCCTTATGTGTAGCGCTTAGTACTCTACACTTCACCTTTACCAGACCACTACCACCTACACGAGTAAGCTCCCTTTCTTGGAGTACACGTAGTAGCTTACTTTGCATATTGATATCCATCTCACCTATCTCATCTAAAAAGATAGTACCTTCTCCTGCTTCTTCAAATTTCCCAATACGACGTGCACTTGCTCCTGTAAAGGCCCCTTTCTCATGACCAAAAAGCTCTGATTCTATAAGCTCAGAAGGAATAGCCGTAATATTTACCGCTACAAATGGTTTCTTACCTCTTGGTGAATTATAGTGAATAGACTTCGCTACTATCTCCTTACCCGTACCCGTCTCTCCTGTAATGGAGACTGTGATATTAGACTTTACGGCCTTCTCTATCATAGCAAACACCTTCTTCATGGAAGGACTATTGCCTATGATACTGGAAGTAAAATCATACTTTTTCTTTACTTGCTGCTTAAGTTCCGAGATTTCTTTTTTGAGACCCTCTTTTTCACGGATATTTCTAATTGCATTCCAAATACGGTCTTTTGTGTCTTCATCTTTTACGATATAGTCGTAAGCTCCGTCTTTGAGCAGTGTAATAGCAGTCTTGATATTCTCCTGTCCAGAGATCATTACTACTGGAATTTCGGAATTGTACTCTTTTATTTTCTTAAGTACCTCTTCACCACTCATATCTGGCAAGGAGTAATCTAGTGTAACTGCATCTGGATTTTTATCTAGATTATTAAGAAATTCTTTTGCATTGGTAAACTTAGTTACCGTAATATCTGGGTTAAGCGAGAGGTGATACTCTAATACTTCGCTATAAAATTCGTCGTCCTCGACGACAAATACGCTGAAATTATCTGTCATAGTAGTTAATAGTACTTCGAAGATAGTCATTATTTGCGTACCGCTCTAGTTTTAAGACAAAAACATACCGAATTCCCTAAATTAGACCAATTTCCATCAGTCTTATTTTGAGATAAAGACTATTTAGAAAGGCTCTTCATAATATGAAAGCATACTTTCGTACTCAAATTAAATAAAGCCTATACGCAAGACATGGCAAACACAGGAAAAATATCACAAATCATTGGGCCAGTGGTGGACGTTAAGTTCGACCAAGAAGGTTCTACATTACCCAAAATCTACAACTCACTGCACGTCACTAAAGATAACGGCACTAAAGTAGTATTAGAAGTACAATCTCACCTGGGCCAAAACACCGTAAGAGCTATCTCTATGGAGTCTACAGAAGGACTTGTGCGAGGAGCACTAGTGACAGACACAGGAGACCCTATAATGGTACCTGTAGGTGAAGCACTAAAAGGGAGACTACTCAATGTAGTAGGAGACGCTATCGACGGAATAGACGAATTAGATAAAACAAACGGAAGATCTATACATCAAGATCCACCATTGTATGAGAATCTTTCTACAGCTGCAGAGCCTTTATTTACCGGTATCAAAGTAATAGACCTTATTGAGCCTTATGCTAAAGGTGGTAAAATCGGCTTATTCGGTGGTGCAGGAGTAGGTAAGACAGTACTTATCCAAGAGCTTATCAATAATATCGCAAAAGCATATGCAGGTTTATCTGTATTTGCTGGTGTAGGTGAAAGAACTCGTGAAGGAAATGACCTTCTTAGAGAAATGATAGAGTCAGGAGTAATTAGATACGGTAAGGAGTTCGAAGAATCTATGGAAAAAGGTGGATGGGATCTGTCTAAAGTAGATAAAAAAGAACTTGCTCAGTCTCAAGCTACTCTCGTTTTCGGTCAAATGAATGAGCCTCCAGGGGCACGTGCTCGTGTAGCACTTACTGGTCTTTCTATAGCAGAGTACTTCCGTGATGGAGATGAAGAGTCTGGCGGAAGAGATATTCTCTTCTTCGTAGATAATATATTCAGATTTACTCAGGCAGGTTCTGAGGTATCTGCACTTCTAGGACGTATGCCGTCTGCAGTAGGTTACCAGCCTACACTCGCATCTGAAATGGGTGTGATGCAGGAGCGTATTACTTCAACTAATAGAGGATCTATTACCTCTGTACAAGCAGTATATGTGCCTGCTGATGATATCACTGACCCAGCTCCAGCTACGACATTTGCTCACCTGGATGCGACTACAGTGCTTTCTCGTAACCTAGCTTCTCTTGGTATCTATCCAGCTGTAGACCCTCTAGATTCTACGTCACGTATTCTTTCTCCAGATATAGTAGGTGCTGAGCACTACAATACTGCACAGCGAGTAAAAGAACTACTACAGCGATACAAAGAACTTCAAGATATCATTGCCATCCTAGGTATGGATGAACTCAGTGAAGAGGATAAGTTAGCAGTATCTAGAGCTAGACGCGTACAGCGTTTTCTTTCTCAGCCATTTCACGTAGCTGAGCAGTTTACCGGTCTCAAAGGTTGCCTAGTGGATATACAAGATACTATTAAAGGTTTCAATATGATAATGGATGGTGAAGTAGATGAATATCCAGAAGCAGCATTCAACCTTGTAGGCGGTATAGAAGAAGCAATAGAAAAGGGCAAGAAAATGATAGCTGAAGCTAACGCATAATGATAGTAGAAGTGATAACACCAGATAAGGTGCTATTCTCTGGCGAAGCGGTTTCAGTGAAACTGCCCGGTAGTGGCGGCTCTTTTGAAGCATTGGCTAATCACGCTCCGCTCATATCTAGTTTAGATAGGGGTAAAGTAGTGGTTCGTACAAACTCCGGTGAGGAGATATTTGATATCTCTGGAGGAATAGTAGAAATATTAAATAACAAAGTAGTAGTACTAGCATAAATCTAGACTTCACTCTAACAAACTAAAAGCCTCCGATGAGATTTCATCGGAGGCTTTTTTAGATAATAGCGTATAATGGCCTTGTCAAATAAATAGGATCTACTGAAAAACTAAATTGGTATAAGACTACTGCGATACCTGAAATCAACTTCGCTTTACTATCCTCTTAAATCGAAGACTAACCACACCTACCAATGCCTCTTTGATAATACCACCATCCATCTTACTCACTCCCTCAGTTCGGTCTGTGAAAATAATAGGAATCTCTTTGATAGTAAATCCGAGCTTATGAACGGTATACTTCATCTCTATTTGGAACGCATACCCTTTAAATTTAATTCTATCTAAGTCTATAGTATCCAGTAGCTTACGAGAATACCCTACGAAACCTGCGGTGGCATCTGATAACATCATACGTGTAAAGAAACGCACGTATGCTGACGCAAAGTAACTGAGTAGTACCCGGCTCATTGGCCAGTTTACCACATTTACTACATTGCCTACATATCTAGACCCTACCACTAGATCACATGCACCACTCTGTAGCTCTGCATACAATCGAACTAAGTCTTTGGGATTATGCGAGAAGTCACAGTCCATTTCGAATATGTACGCATATTCTCTCTCTAAGCACCACTTAAATCCTGCGATATAGGCTCCGCCTAGTCCATTCTTTTTTCCATTCTCTAATAAATGTATCCGCGAATGTGAGGCCTGAGCAGCCTTCACTAAATCAGCTGTACCATCTGGAGAGTTATCATCTACTACTAATACATCAAAAGCCTCAGAAAGAGACATGACTGTATCTAACATACGAGCTATATTTTCCTTCTCGTTATACGTAGGTATAATTACTATTGGGTTCACTTTTTATAGCTGTTAGATACTAGACAATTAGGTAAAATACCCAAACAATTTTAGTTTTCACTCTGTGAATTATGGTTTACTGATAATATTAAGACTACTATTATTAAAGAATAGTTGTCTACGAATTTGCTTTTTTATGATCTGCAAGAAACTGAGCTAGCCCTATGTCCGTGAGTGGGTGCTTCAAAAGCCCTAAAATAGAACTAAGTGGACACGTCACTACATCTGCACCTGCTTCAGCAGCTCGCACTATGTGCAAGGGAGTGCGTATAGATGCTGCAAGTATTTCTGTCTGATATCCCTGAATAGTATATATATCTGCTATCTGAGCTATAAGCTCTATTCCATCCCAATTCATATCATCTATTCTCCCTATGAATGGAGAGAGATATGTAGCACCTGCCTTAGCTGCTAATATAGCCTGACCTGCAGAGAATATCAATGTACAGTTAGTTCGTATATCGTGATCTGTAAACCATCTTATAGCTTTCACGCCGTCTCTAGTCATAGGGACCTTTACCACTATATTTTCGTGAATATCAGCAAGGGCTTTCCCCTCTTTTATCATTCCCTCAAAATCTGTAGCGATTACCTCAGCACTGATATCACCATCTACTAAGTCACAGATAGCCTTATAATGTGCCAACACATTTGCATCTCCTATAATACCTTCTTTAGCCATCAGTGATGGATTAGTGGTCACCCCGTCTAAGATACCAAGGTCTTGTGCTTCTTTTATCTGCTCTAAATTAGCTGTGTCTACAAAAAATTTCATGGGTATACAATTTGCTTTAACCGCAAATATGGGACATTATGAGAACTCACAGGTAAAATTTGGGGAATTTAGAGAAAAAAAAAGGCTGACATCATACCGCTACGACCTTTTACCCTTGCTGCATTCCTGCCCTGGGGGAGTTAAAAGGGAGCTGGTTATGTCAGCCGGGTGCAAATGTAATAACACTATTTTTATAAGCAACATTTAATACTTCTTTTATTAAAAGTGATTTAGCTATTACAAAACTTGAAATAAATACACTGAAAAAACACTACGTTTGAGCCGAGCAAATATGAACCCACAAGAACTAGAATTAAATAAAAATGAAGATGCTAATAAGATGCTCTGGAGTGATTACCAGAAATTAGCAAATAAAATACACCTAGGTGGAGGCGAAAAATCTCAAGCAAAGCAGCGAGCCAAGGGAAAACTAACCGCTCGAGAGCGTGTAGACTACCTAAAGGATAAAGGTGCTGATTTCTTGGAAATAGGCACATTCGTGGGATATGAGATGTATCCAGAACACGGCGGATGTCCTGCAGGCGGCGTAGTAGGAGGAATTACCAAAGTAGCCGGAAAATCATGTCTGATAGTAGCTAATGATGCTACCGTAAAAGCTGGAGCTTGGTTCCCCATCACTGGAAAAAAGAATCTTCGTTTTCAAGAGATAGCGTTAGAAAATAACCTTCCGATTATATACCTAGTAGATAGTGCAGGCGTATTTCTCCCTATGCAGGATGAGATTTTTCCAGATAAGGAGCATTTTGGTAGAATATTTAGAAATAATGCCATACTCAGCAGCAGAGGTATCCCACAGATAGCAGCTGTAATGGGTAGCTGCGTAGCAGGTGGTGCTTACCTCCCTATAATGAGTGATGAAGCACTGATAGTAGATAAGACAGGAAGCATATTCCTAGCAGGTAGCTACCTAGTTAAAGCCGCTATAGGTGAGACTATAGGTAATGAAGAGCTGGGAGGATCCGTAGCTCAGACAGACCTGTCTGGTGTCATAGATGATCGTTTCCCAGATGATAAGTCTTGCCTAGATCGTATCAAATTTTTAATGGACAAAATGGGTGAATTCCCTAAGGCTGGATTCAATAGAAATACTCCTACTCTGCCTAAACATAAGCTAGAAGAAGTATACAGTATTCTACCCCGAGAAAGGTCTAAGCCCTATGAGAGCCTAGCGCTTATAAAGCGACTAGTAGACAACTCCGAGTTCGAACAATACAAAGAAACCTATGGCAAAACGATCCTTTGCGGATATGCACGCATAGATGGATGGGCTGTAGGCATAGTGGCTAATAATCGTGAGTTAGTCAAAAGTCAAAAAGGTGAAATGCAGTTTGGCGGAGTAATCTACTCAGACAGTGCAGATAAAGCTGCTCGATTTATCATGAACTGTAACCAAAAGAAGATTCCTCTCGTATTCTTACAGGACGTCACTGGTTTTATGGTAGGAAGCAGAAGTGAGCAAGGCGGAATCATAAAAGATGGAGCCAAAATGGTCAATGCTATGAGTAATAGCACCGTACCTAAATTTACAATAATAGTGGGTAACAGCTACGGAGCAGGAAACTATGCTATGTGCGGCAAGGCCTATGACCCACGACTAATAGTAGCGTGGCCAAGTGCTAAAATAGCGGTAATGGGTGGTGAGCAAGCTGCCAAAGTATTACTGCAAATAGAAAAAGCTTCATTGGCTAAAAAAGGGGAAGAAATAACAGCCGAAAGAGAGAAAGAACTCTTGGACGAAATCATTAAAAAATACAATAAACAAACTACACCTGAGTACGCAGCGTCTCGCCTATGGGTAGATGAAATAATAAACCCTGTGGACACACGTAAATGGATAAGTACCGGAATAGAAATCGCCAATAATGCACCTGTAGAAAAGTACAATGTGGGCGTAATCCAAACATAAAATAAAACTATGAAACAATACATCATACTGGCTGCAATAGCCATAGCATCACTAGTAGCCAAAGCACAAGGACCCATCAACACACTGTGGCACCTAGAGCCAAATAACAAAAAAGGAAACTCAGGGATAGGCTTAGCTGAAGCTCAGGAAATGGTAAAAGGCAAAACTGCTACTACCGTAGTAGTGGCAATAGCGGATGCAGGTGTAGACATCTATCATCCAGATCTGAAAACTATGCTCTGGACCAATACTGGCGAAATAACTGACAACGGTATAGACGATGATAAAAACGGATACGTGGATGATATAAATGGATGGAACTTCTTGGGCGAAACCACCTATGACAATATGGAGCTGACTAGAGAATATGCCAGACTCAATACTATCTATGAGCTAAAGGACATAGACGCGACTAAAAACCAAGAGGAATACGTAAGGTATCAAACCCTAAAAGAAGCCTACTTGAGCGAAAGTCAAGAGGCGAAATTTTACTTTGAGATATTCGAACAAGTGGAGGTAGGAATGGAACTCCTAGAAAAAGAGTACGGATCTAGTCCTACAAAAGATCAACTAGCAAACCATAAGAGCAAAAGTAGAAGTGAGCAAATCACTACTCAGATACTTCAGGGAATAATTAAAGAAAGTAAAGAGTTTGACTATGCTGCAGTGAAAGAAGAGATGGAAGGAGCTTATGAACAGTATGATTTCATGCATAATTATGGATTTAATGTGGCTTTTAATCCCAGAACTGAAAAAGTAGGTGATGACTACAGCAACCCAAACGAGCAAGGATATGGGAATAATAAGGTGTACTATGGTGAAGAGTTTTCTGAGCATGGCACTCACGTAGCGGGTATAGTAGCTGCTGATGCTAGCAATGGTTTCGGTACTAAGGGAATATGCCAAAGTTGTAAGATAATGAGTATACGCAACGTTCCGCAAGGAGACGAACGAGATAAAGACGTAGCAAATGGTATCCGATATGCCGTAGACAATGGTGCTAAGATAGTCAATATGAGTTTTGGTAAGAGCTATGCTCAAAATACGGAGGTAGTGAAAGAAGCCATACGGTACGCAGAAAGTAAAAATGTACTTTTAATACATGCAGCTGGAAATGATGGTAAAAACAATGACAACTCCGAAAACTACCCCAATGACTTCAACGGTGAGTTTAATAACTGGATAGAAGTAGGAGCGAGCAGTTGGCAAAAGAAGCCGAAAGCACTTGCAGACTTTTCTAATTACGGAGCAGCAGAAGTAGACCTATTTGCACCAGGAGTAGCCATATACAGTACTACTCCAGAAAATCAATATGAAGCCTTTGACGGTACGAGCATGGCTAGCCCAGTAGTATCTGGTGTAGCTGCATTTATATGGAGCTACTATCCGAGCCTCACAGCTGTAGAACTAAAGAAAATACTGCTGGATAGTGCTATCCCTATAAAAGGAAGAAATCATATACCAGGAGCTCGCAAAAAGCATTTTTACTCCAGAATACCGAGAACATGTGTATCTGAAATCTCTAAAACTGGAGGGCAGGTCAACCTACCTGGGGCACTTAGACTAGCAGAAGAAAGAACTAACAAGTAAAATCTTTAAAAAACCATATATACTGAAGGCCAGTGCGAATATTTGCACTGGCCTTTTTAGTATCCGAAAGAGTTTACTTTGTACTATTCATGAGCAATCCAAATATAGTAATCACGATAGTCTTGGCCGTAATCTATAGCTGTACTCAACCAAAAATAACTGTAGACCAAATTATACTCGCAGATAAAATCTACATCTGTGACTCCTCCTTTCAGACTGCAGAGGCCATAGCTATCCGAGGTGGTAAGGTAGTTTCCTTCGGCACCAAAGAAGAAATTACGAGTACGTATGAAGGTCCGCTCACTAGATACCAAGGGATAATGTACCCAGGACTCATAGATGCCCACTCCCACTTCTATGGCTATGGACTTACACTGAGTAAGGTGGACCTCAGAGAAACCTATAGTCTTGACCAAATCACAGAAAAAACAGTTGCCTTCAGCAAGGAAAGTATAGAATATTGGATCACAGGACGTGGATGGGACCAGACAGAATGGACACAAGAAGGTACGCTTACCAATAGTGGACTTAGTGCCCGTTTTCCCGACAGACCCGTATTCGTAAAACGCATAGACGGCCACGCAGGATTAGCAAATACAAAAGCTCTAGAACTAGCAGGAATAGACATAAATACTACAATAAGCGGTGGTGAGATAGAGGTAAAAAATGGTAAGCTCACTGGGATACTTACCGATAACGCTATGGCTCTGATAGATGACATCATCCCTGCACCGTCTCGTACATTAGAAATAAATGCTCTACTTAAAGCTCAAAAAAACTGCTTAGCTACCGGACTTACCGCAGTGACGGATGCAGGTCTTAATCTTAACACTATTCTGCTCATAGACAGCCTACAACGGACGGGCGACCTAACCATACGTGTATATGCTATGGCAAACCCCAATGTAGAGAACTTCCAATACTTCGAAAAGAATGGAGCACTAAGCACCGACAGACTTCAAGTATCCTCATTTAAAATATACGCAGACGGAGCCTTAGGATCCCGAGGAGCTAAGCTAAAGCAGCCCTACTGTGACCACGGAAATCATACCGGAGTTTGGGTGACAGAACCAGAGCAGATAGACGCTCTTTGTAAGCGAATCTTAGCTCTGAATTTTCAGGCAAATACACATTGCATAGGTGATAGTGCCAATAGGCTAGTACTGGATACCTATGGCCGCTACCTGAAAACCAGTAACGATAAAAGATGGAGAATAGAGCATGCTCAAGTAGTCACGCCAAGAGATAGAGCACTCTTTACTAAGTACAGCATACTGCCAAGTGTACAGCCTACCCACGCTACGAGTGATATGAACTGGGCTGCACAGAGACTCGGTACTGAGCGGATGGAAGGAGCATACGCTTATAAGAGTTTACTCGCTCTGAATGGATATTTGCCTTTAGGTACAGATTTTCCCGTAGAGGATATTTCTCCTTTGAATACCTACTTCTCTGCTGTGCACCGTCAAGATGCTCATAAGAAACCCAATGGAGGCTTTTTAATGGACGAAGCTCTCACTCCAGAGCAGGCATTGCTAGGTATGACGCTGTGGGCTGCTATGGCAAATAGAATGGATGATAAGCTCGGCAGCTTAGAAAAAGGGAAACTAGCAGATTATGTCATATTAGATACAGACATTGTTTTGGAAAAAAATATGCTAAAAGCAAAAGTAATAACTACCGAAATAGCAGACTAATGATCTATAACCACTTAGCTATTCCCCTTGGACATATGTTTTTTTTACTTCAGACCTAAACTATCAAGGGACCTATAAATAGAAATTACTACCCGCTGAGCCAAAAAAAACAGGATGGACGATAATAATGCTCCAGCATCTCTATCGTCCATCCTGTTTTTTTTGAAGTACGCTTTTGGATTTAGCGTGTTTTTAGTGATTATTTTCGTTCGTCCATTGGCACAAAGTCTCTGACCACTGGACCGGTATAGATTTGTCTTGGTCTACCGATAGGCTGCTTATCTTCCATCATCTCTTTCCACTGTGCTATCCATCCTGGCAAGCGTCCTAGTGCGAAGAGTACAGTAAACATCTCTACTGGGAATCCCATAGCTCTGTATATAATACCAGAGTAAAAATCTACGTTAGGGAATAGCTTACGTTCTATGAAGTAAGGATCTGATAATACAGCTTCTTCTAGCTTCTTAGCTATAGCAAGAGTAGGGTCATTAACCCCTAATTTTTCAAGTACTTCATCTGCAGACTTTTTGATTATTCTAGCTCTCGGATCGAAGTTTTTATATACTCTATGACCAAATCCCATTAATCTAAATGGATCATTTTTATCTTTTGCCTTATCCAAGTACTTCTGAGCATTACCGCCATCCGCTTGTATAGCTTCTAGCATTTCTATCACTTTCTGGTTTGCACCACCGTGAAGTGGGCCCCATAATGCTGCTACTCCTGCAGATACACTTGCATATAAATTAGCATGAGATGACCCTACTAATCTTACAGTAGATGCAGAGCAGTTTTGCTCGTGATCCGCATGAAGAATCATAAGCTTATTCATAGCTTTTACGAGTATAGGGTCAATCTCATAATCTTCAGTAACATGCTTGAACGTCATATTCAAGTAGTTCTCTACATACGTTAAGTTATTTTGCGGATAGATAAGCGGATGACCGATTCTATTCTTAGATATCATAGCACAGATTGTAGGCATCTTAGCTAGTAATCTAGTAATTGTTCTCATTTTAGCTTCTTCACCTGCATTAGGATTCAGACTCTCTGGATAGAACGAAGACAATGAAGATATCATAGCTATGAGCTGACCCATAGGGTGACTTCCTGTAGGCCATGCATCAAATATATTTTGAATATCACTATTTACCAGTGTATGTCTTCGTATCTCATTATCCCACTTAGCATACTCCTCTTTAGTAGGCAAATCCCCATGTATGAGTAGGTAGGCTATTTCTAAAAACTCTGCTTTTTCTGCTAGTTCCTCTATAGAATAGCCTCTGTGTCTTAGTATTCCTTTCTCACCATCTAGATAGGTGATAGCACTCGTAGTACTTCCCGTATTTTTATAACCAAAATCTAAAGTAACAGCTCCAGTAGCTCCACGCAATTTACTAATATCGATACCTACTTCATTTTCTGTACCTATGATAATTGGCAATTCTGTTTCCTTGCCCCGGATATTAATTTTAGCTATTTCTGACATTACTTTTAATATGATTTTTAATTGAGTTGAACTTCGCAAATTTATCGCTTTGACCCTGATTATAAAAGGTAAACAACGATTATTTCAACTGCATATTCTTAAAATGACTTAAAATTCTTTGACCTGAGTACTCACCAGTTTATATATCCACTGTCAAATCCTTGTATTTTATGCTGATAAAAATAAAAAATACCTGATTTAATTTAAAATTCAGTTGATTTGTCTAAAGCATAAATTCAATAACAAATACATCATGTCAGAAAATATAGTAGATATACTGGAACGATTAAATAACAAAGCTGCTTTAAAGCAGCACGTATACCGCAATACACTCACTACATTTAACGAACTCAAAAAATGTGCGAAGGAAATAGCCGAGCACTTGACTCCTCAAGTAATAGAAAAGGATGAAAACCTGGAGGTAGAATTGGTAGAGGTAAGTGATTTTGAATTTCACCTAAAATTTAGTGGCGATACCATTTCATTTATTATGCATACAAATGTATTTAGTTTCCCTCCAGAGCATCTTGTAGGTAAAGACGACTATGTACTAGAAGCTCCCACTCGAGGCTATTGCGGAATGATACAAGCATATAACTTCTTATCAGATTCCCTTAAATATGATAGACTTACAGATGTGGGATACTTACTTGCTCGTTTATTTATCAACTCTGAAGGACACTTCTACGTAGACGGGCAGCGTCAGTTAGACTTCTTATATAAAGATTTTGCAAAGCAAGAAATAGAAACAGAGGCTATCATAAAAATAATAGAGCAAACCATGCTTTATGCTCTTGACTTTGACCTCTATGTCCCTCCTATGAAATCTATGAGCGAGATCACTCTTCAGCAAAAACAACTGTTTAACAATGCAGGCGGATTTGCTACAGGCAAACGATTGGGTTTTAATACGGAGTAACGTTGATAATAGAATGACTGCTTAATAAAACAGTTGAGTAACTCAGTAAGACATCCTATTGTTGTCCATTCTTCTCCATCCACTCTACTCCATTTGCAGTAGCCTTAAATGAACTTTCTCGCATCTTATCGCTATCATAGAGCCAAGGCATACTGTTTTGCTCATTAGCTGCTATAAGTAACTTATAATGCAGGAGATTTTTAACAGCATCTCCTATGACGCTCACCTTGGTCTCAGTGAGCACCTCAGCTACTATACTTTCAAAGGCTTCTGGGAATATACATAGTTGTAAAATCTCAGCTTCCAACTCAGGAAGCTCTATTAGCGTAATTTTCTTTCTTTCCATTTGTATTTTAGTACTTGAGATAGTGGTGGTATAATAGCCATATATAGTAGGTGAAACGGTTGCCCGAGTAGAATGTTTGTAAACCACAGCCCCCTATCAAAAAATGGAGTGAACCCACTATAAAACTTGTCTTCTGCTAGCACCTTCAGTAGCACTAAAAAAGCTCCTGCCGTAGCTCCCACGGCAGTAAAAGACAATAGAGACCCAAGCACAAGTACATTGTACATCCAGACACCAGTAAGTATCCATGTGTTTTGTTTGATATCATAGTCTCCATTTTTACTCGCCCATCTAAGTCTCTGATGCCAAAATGCCGAGAGGCTACTTGGTCCTTCTGTCCTTACTATAGCATCCTTATTCTTAATAAAAGAAATGCTTTCGGCATCTTTCAGAAAGGCACTTTGCAATAAAAATACATCATCTCCACTAGCTGTACTCTCATTTAGATCTACATCCGAGACCAAACTCCTTCGATACCCTAAGTTAGCCGCATTGCAAATCATGGGCTTACCCCACTGTATATGAGCTGCCCCTATAGCTATTAATGCCTCAAAATCCAAAGCTACTATCCGTTTCCAAAAGTTAGCTGAATGATGGAACTGCACGGGACCGCACGCCAGATTGATAACTGGGTTATTAAATACACAAAGCATAGCTTTCAGCCAGTGAACAGGAAGGATACAATCCGCATCCGTCTGGAGTATGATATCACTAGTACACTTTTCCCACCCTAGCCGTATGGCTGATTTCTTACCAGAGCGTTCTGTTTGGTGTATTAATCTAATATCTAATTTACCCTGATAATTTTCTATCAACTGCTCTCCACCGTCTGTGGAGTGATCATTTATACATAGAACATGTACACTGTGCTCTGCACTCTCAAGGTGTTCTAAAGAATCTAACAAAGTAAGCAGATTTTTAATCTCATTTCTAAATGGAATCAAGATAGTCACACTAAAACTTTGCTTCGTAGTATATGCTGATTCTTCTACATCAGACCACAGCTCACTATACTTACTCAGTAAGCTATAATAGGCTACTCCTGCTGCTAATACTATGGCTATATAGACTATCATCTCTGACGTATAGTACTAATAAGTAAATAAACCGTGCCAAATAAACCCGGCAAAATGAGGTTAATAAACCAAAGGCTTGTAACTGCCTGCAGAATAGGCGCATCAAGTAAAAAACTACCAAATAACAACTGCGATACCACTACCCTCACACCTACATCTGAGATAGCTGGGACGGGCACTAAACTCTGCATTAAATATGCTGCAGGAACGAGTAATAGAGCCTCTATGGGCAGTGCAAAATCAGAGAATAACTGCAGGAGAAGATAAAACTGTGTGGCAAATGCTAAGTAACGAATAAATGCTATCTGTACTACCACAAGATAAAGCTTACGGTCATACTTTTTTATCATATTCAGTGTATCAGCTACGTTTTTCGGTACGTATTTTTTGATTAAACGCAGCACACCTTTAATGTAGTAGAGTACTAAGATAATCACACACATAAAAACCATAACAGATGATAGTTTGCCATTCTCAGAAAACAAGTCAGCACCAAAATCTGTACATAGCAATACCCCTCCTATACTTAATAAACCTAGCGAATAGGTCATCATTACTTGGGCTAAATTACCAGCTACAGTGGCAATCACTACTTTTACGGGATTGAGTCCCTTAAGCAATAACCCCCTTCCTATATACTCGCCTGTACGTGCTGGAGTGAAATTACTGATGGCCATTCCCCCTAGAATAATTAAAAATGATTTGAAGTTAGATAAATGAGCCTCTCCCGCTATAAGCAGCTTAAACTTTTGAGCTTCAGCATTCCAATTTACAAAAGCTAAGATTACTATTAGTAAAAACAGTATCGGTTTTTTTTGAATACCAACTCCTATGTCGGCTATCAAGTTAGAATCTAACCCAGCTATTTGCTGATAGAAAAAGTAGAGTGACAGAGCACTGAAAACCCATTTTAGCCATGGGTAAAATCGTTTATAGCCTACTGATGTTTTATTTTGGCTCACGTGTGTATTATCTTAGGGATGCTATGGAGTACCTTTGTGCTAATAGTGGCGAAAGATAACAATTACGATAAGATAATACTGGGAATAGACCCAGGTACTAATATAGCAGGATACGGAATAATAGGCATCACTAAGAACGACATGAGTCTAATTAGTATGGGTATATTTGATCTTCGTAAAGAAAAGGACTATGCGAGTAAACTCAAGTCTATCTTCGAAAAATGCACTCAATTAATGGAAACTTACCTACCAGATGAAGTAGCACTAGAAGCACCTTTTATGGGTAAAAACCCACAAAGCATGCTGAAGCTCGGCAGGGCACAAGGTGTAAGTATGGCCGCTGCACTAAATCGCAATATCCCTGTTTTCGAATACGCACCAAAACGTATAAAACAAAGTGTAACTGGCAAAGGAACAGCAAGCAAGGAACAAGTAGCAGGAATGGTAATGTCTCTGCTCAAACTAAAAACTAATCACAGTAAGTTAGACGCCACAGATGCTGTAGCTGTCGCCATCTGTCACCATTTCATGTATAAACCTGGAATGATCCAACCCACGGAGAGTTATGGTAGTTGGAGTAGTTTCATAGCTAAGAACCCAGACAAACTAAAATAGTTTAACTTTTAGTATATGCTTCTGCTATCTGCGAAGCAAGCTCTTTCATTCGCTCTTCTGACACTACTATCTTAGGACTCGCAAAATTAATGTCCGCTACGCTCTCTATAGGGACCAAGTGTATGTGAGTATGCGGAACTTCTAGACCTATCACTGCTACCCCAATACGTCTACAAGGAACCACTAACTCTATAGCCTTGGCTACTTTTTTAGCAAACACATTTAGCTCTGCTAGGGTGTCATCCTCCAAATCAAATATGTAATCCACAGCCTTTTTAGGTATGACTAGGGTATGCCCTTCTTTCAACGGAAACACATCCAGAAACGCTAAGAAATCGTCCGTTTCTGCTATTTTGTAGCTTGGTATTTCACCTGCTACTACTTTCTCAAAAATGGTCATTAGATACTTACTTCTAGTATCTCATACTCTATTATACCTGCTGGCACCTGAATGGCAGCTATCTCACCTATCTTTTTCCCCATTAGTCCTTCAGCTATTGGTGATTTTACAGATATCTTACCTTCTTTGAGGTTAGCTTCACTCTCACCTACTATGAAATACGTTACTTCTTTATTCGTTTTCTTATTGAGTAAGCGTGCCTTCGTTTGTATATTTACTCTACTCAGGTCTACATCCTTAGGGTCTATGACTCTAGAGTTGGCTCTAGTATTTTTTAGCTTAGATATTTTCATCTCTAATAACCCTTGAGCCTCTTTAGCTGCGTCATACTCAGCATTTTCAGATAAATCACCTTTATCTCTAGCATCGGCTATTTGACCTGTAATTCGCTTTCGCTCTACCTTCTCTAAATGAGCTATATTCTCATTCAAATCGTCATACCCTTTTTGTGATATATAGTTTATTGACATATTCTCCTTGTATTTCTATAAAACAACAATGTTGTATCTCGAAAGTGAGATACAACATTGGAAATTAATATTCTTAATAGGTATAGGAAATTACTCTCCTATGTTAAGTCTTACACCAAAACTGTGTGACCCTCCGAATGGATTAGAATGACGGTAAGAGTAATCTAAGCCAAAGGTCGTTTCTGAATCCTTACTTACAGGTACTTCAAAGGTAAAACCACCCATCACACCTGTAAACGCATTAGTTCTAGTCTCATATGACGTAATCCCGTTTTCATAAGCATATGCAGCTCTTACCATAAAGAGCGTCTTATAACCATACTCACCTCCTAAAGTGAACTGGTTATTGGAAAATGCATTATTGGTAAACGTGAATGCAGGAGTCATTCTATGATTATACGTCTCGTTATTTTTATCTAATCTGATATCATATGAAGCACCTATATTCATAAGTGTAGGTAGATTAAACTTAGCTGCACGTTGATTTACGGTATACTCTATCTCTGACTCTGGATCAGTAAGCTTAGTAGAGAGACCATCTCCACTGTACCTAGCATCTGGACCGATATTTTTTAAAGACACCCCGAACTTGACATCGTTCTTTTTTATTTTTTCATCACTTTTTAGAGTAGTGATATACTGAATACCAGCGTCTATACCTAAACCTTGAGCTTTCACATTAGTAATAGACTCTGAAAATACCTTAAACCCGATACCTCCTGAAATCTCCTTTGTAAATCGCTTAGAATATGCCACGGTGATATTCGTAAATCTAGGTTTGTAAGTACCCAAACCTCCATCTGGCTGCTCTGCAGTAGTAATAGGGATCTCACCTATGTCATAACTCATTATACTTACTCCTAGAGCACCGCTACCTCCTATGCTTTGTGCAAACCCAAATGTATTGATATTGATATCACTACCCATCAGCCAAGCAGTACGAGAGAAGATAATCTCTGTATTGTCAGTACGCGCTAATCCACCTATGTTATTGTAGATTCCTTCTAGTCCAGATACACCGCTCACAGCAGCCCATCCCCATCCAGAACTTCTCCCAAATCCATTGATATTTAGCTGTGTAGCACCTGCTTGCCCTATTCTATCCGGATTCCCGGCAAATAACGTAGCACTCGCTGATACTAGTATCGATAATATTATTAATTTCTTCATTGATTTTTTTAATTTATCTTATTCCTATTTAGAAAGAGTCAAGGTCAAGCTCTCTCATTACTCCCATCCATTTCAATATCTTCTCACCTAGCTCTCCAGCATCAATATGAATGATATATAAACCACTAGCGATGGGCACACTCGCATTGTTTTTTAAATTCCAAATCACCTCTGTAGACTCATCATCCTTATTGATACGTCTTACTAATGAACCATCCAAGGTATAGATCGATATATCACACTTAGGTGGCAGGTTTCTGATCTTTACTGCATTGTCAATAGCACTTCCCTCATATCCAGAGAATGCATAGTATGGGTTTGGCGTCATAATAGCTAAGTCTAAAGCTGCTTTACCATTTTCTGCATTGATATCATTATATATATCCTGAGTACCAAACTTAAACTTAGGACGACCTCCATTTTCAGTTTGACTTGTAGTACCATACGTTTGAGATACTCTTAATCTCATCTTCATCTCATTGGGTGGGACGGGGATACCATCGGCATTTTCAATCATACGCTTACCCTCTTCCATATACGTAGGAATGATCCAATCACAGTTTTGAAATATTGCTCTTAAATTATTCGGTCTATTAGAAGAAGTCATAGTACTCAAAAGATCATAATACGCATTTCCCTCATCATAGATTGGTAATTTAGGATGAATTCCTGCTGATAAACCTTGATGAGATCCCATCACGTAAATGAAGTGCCTTCCACCGAATTGGGCGTAATTTCCATTTATTATACCTGCATTAGAGGTAGGGTTCCATTTCATATCATTGCCATTTTCACTTTTCTGATATGAATCTTCACCTATGATAATATTGAGTCTCTCACCTGTGCTTACATTGATAGCATATCCCGGAAATATAGATCGCCCTGCGGGTAAGTCTTGGCCTTTATAATTCAAAGTACCTGTTCTCATATCAAACTTCTGAGCACCTCCTTCATTAAGTCCAGGATCTTCTCCCATTTCTAGGATCACGCACTTGGACCACTTAGTCTCATCTGGTGTAATTACAATGTCTACACTACTTATATTATTTAATCCGATGCCTGCCAATCCAGCATAGCCGTATGTCATAGGCTGCACATTTACAGCTACTCTTTCAGACGAATTACTCCTTTGGGTATTAGAGACTAGTCTGGCCGGAGCTATACGTCCATCCCAAATCCTTTCATATACTCCATTTCTGTCTAGAGGTTGAGTTGCTCCATATCTTGAAGTACCGTAATCATGCCAAGATGGGTCATCATAATTACCCGCCTGACCTGTAACTCCAGATCGTATCCAGTCAAATGCTCCAAACTGAAGTGCTGTGGTAGCGTCATTGTCTCTTACAGCCGTAAGCCACTCATTACTCGGATCTGAGAATGTCACAGTCCAGTTAACGAGTCCATTATCATCATATCTTCCTGGTTCTCTACCTGGCTCAGCTACTTGGTTTATGGTCACTGCAAAACCCCAATCTAGTATTTTCTTACCCGTAGTAGATTCTAAGATAACCTGCTCATTTTCATAGTTTATAGTAGTATCTGCAAATACAGTATCGTTTGGTAATTTAACCAATATCCACATAGTACTGTCTGCAAATAAACTATCCTCGTCATTTCCTGTATTAGCGGTAAAATTCTTTTGCACTAAAGAGAGCTCAAAGTCACCTAAAGGAACTTTCAAAGGATTAATCACCTTAATATTGACAGGTCCCATTCCATTTTCATACTTTGTATTTAGGAGACTATTATTTGTCATTATAGCAGTTACAGATTCTTGTGTAAGTTCTAATTCATTGTTAGCGTTTCCCTTGCCTGAAAGTCTTTCAAGTTCTGGGCCGTCCCCATAAAAAGAAGGCACACTAGAACCACCAAACTTAGGCTCTAATTTATGTGGCATTGCTGAAAATTTCTTGACTTTACGCCCTTCCAAATAAAGCTTACGTGCTCCACCATCCGCTGCGGCATAAGATAATACTATATAGTTATATACCTTAGAGTTTACTAGTGTCTTGTCCGACCCTGTAGCAAACTGATCCTCCGTTATTCTAACCGTATGACTTAGACCTTCGTTTGCCGCTCGTACTCTTAATTTAAGCACATCAGCATCTACATCTACATCGTACTCATTTTCAAATAGGTCTCCAAAGTCATCTACTACATCACATTGGAAAATCTCTCTAGCTCTAGACTGGTTGTCTAATTCTGATAAACTAACAGAGGCACTTTTTAACTGGAATATTCTATACCCTTGAAATTCATATTTTCTTACTACTCCATTTTCATTTAAGTTTTCACTGTAAAGCTCTACCTGTTCAGTACCGGTATTACCAAATGAAAGTACAATTTGTCTATCTTGCTCGTGCACCTCTATTTCTGGGGCATCTGGGCCATCTACAAGGTCAAAGCACTGATCAAAAAGGATTTGTGCCTTTCTACTGGCTTGCTTAAGAAGCAAAAGAGATCCATCAGCACCACCAAAATTAGTACGTGCCCACACTACTCCTACTGTTAATCGTTGGGTAGCACCTGGATTAAGTACAAATGGTCCTGAAGACTGTATAAATCTTCTATCAGCCGGTTGATTACCCGCTTGTCTCTCGTTCCAATTTTTATTGGGATGAGCAGGATCTGTATCAAATGGAAACATATAATCTGCATCTGTTCCGTCTGTTCCAATCACTCCATTACCTCCAAACTGAATATCTGAACCATTTCTCCATTTACCGCGTAAATAATTATAAAAATCTGTAGCTAATGCTGGATTACCATTTATAGGACTAGCATCATTATTGTAATAGACAAATTTTGACATCCCTAGCTCAATACTTGTATCTATACCGTTAATTACAGTATCTACTCTTGGTCCTTCGAAGAAGTCTACACCTACAGACGGTGGATTAAGTCCATACCCAAGTACTCCTTCATCATTATCATCACCATTGTAACAAAAGCCTAACGAAAGGCCTACATCACAACCTACATAGTCATCAGCAAAGTTTCCTAAATCTGCATCTACCCACTGGCCAAAGTATGTGTTAGTTAAGGGTAATGAAGATCTATTCACTATTCTAGTACTGTAAAATGACATATCATTGATCTCATCGTTCGTCGCAAAAGCAAATGCTGTAGTTTGCATCTCTACACCTATTGGGTCTCCCTGAGTCTCAGAGTGGATATTTCCTCTATCATTATAAATCCACCATAGCATTTGATCTGGTTGATCTTCTGGGTTATTAGCTATAGCAACACCTTTACATTTATCTTGAAGCACTGGATAATCTCCTCCTTGTGGATCATAGATTCCATTATTATTGAAATCTTTATATGGTGCATATTGTGCGGGCCAGTCTTGAATATTATCATCTATGAGGCCTGATTGATAATTAGCAGAATGGTCTATGATTTCTTGACCAGACACTTCATATATCTTATCCCACAGATCACACTGCGTCTTATCTGTGGTACCGGTGTTTGGATTAATAGGTCCAGGCCAAAAATCAGAACCACGCTGACGATACGTCATGGCAGCCAGTTTAAGATTTCCACCATCTTGTTCACCACCGATCCATATAGCACCTGCAAAAAGACTATGCGTTCGCACCTCATTCGTTTCTGTAGGCAGTTTTGGTACTTCATATTTAGCGTTATTTAGATCCCACCACATATCACCACCATTTAGAATCTTAGTTCGAACATTATTCACATCCAAATCTGCACTCTGAGTAGCAGGATCACAGTCGTTACCAAATTTCATCTTCATAGTATTTGTACTCCCACTACGTGTGCTATTCGGCTCTTCTGTATTTACATTTTCCTTTGCAAATACGCTTACCACCATCAAAATGGCAGCGGCAAACATTATTTTTCTCATCTCTTTTTTCATATCTTATATTCTTCTATCTGCTCCGTTAACTTTATATTAGAAATACACTCTTACACCTATTCTAGTAAGTCTAGGAGTAGTGTAATTACGTGGATCATCTACTTTAGCATTATATAGTGCTAAATAAGACTGTGTGTTCACTTCATTGCTAGCTGACTGAGCACCTTGAGGAGAACTTAACCATCCATCATCGTTTGGCAACCTGGAGAAGCCGTATACATTTATAATATTACGAACATTTAGTAAATTTTGTACCCATAAGAACGCCTGTATTTCTAAGCTTTGTGCTCTGTAGTTATCTTTCGGATTTCTCTTTCTGATACTAAAGTTTTTACTGAAAGTACCATCTACCTTAAACTGCCAAGGAAGTCTAGAACCGAATGGATTACCATCTAATGACTGACGTGACGCTGTACCTATAGCTACTCCAGCTATTTCGTTACGATACGCTGAGTAAGGCTGACCAGACTTAGTAGAAATAATGAAATTAGCACCTGCATCCGCAAATACTTTTTTATTGAACCAGATAGGTCCAGTATACTCATTTCCACCTCTGAATCTGTAGTCTAACCTTGCCGTAATCTGGTGACGTACATCACGCTCTGTAGGATATAGTGACCTCAAGTTAGGCTGACCTGCTTGTATAAGTGCAGCAGCAGAGTTAGCGTTAGATCCTGTACCATCTGCAAACAGTAGTGAATAGTTAATGGCAAGCGAAGTTCTTCCTTCTCCTCTCATTTCATACTCTGCTCTGAAATTTTTCACTGTTTCAAAATCTAAGTTTTGATAACTCTGATACGTAATGGGATATGCCTGATTTATTTGTACCAAGGCGTAATCGCCTCTTGTCTCAGCATAACTTGCTATAATACTTAGGGCAGAATTCCGAGATAATGTTTGCTTAAAGCCCATCTCATACAGTGTTTTTACACGTGGTTGCAGATTAGCATTCGGAAGCACTCCTCCCTGATTTTCTTCTAAAAACTCATATCTGTTAATAGGTGCGAAAATTAAGCCGTCATTTGGTCTCTGTGCTAGCTTATCATAGTTAGCAAAAAACTGTGCTTCAGAATTGATAGGAAAAGAAAACCATACACGAGGAAGTACATTAATTACTGGTTTGTAGTCTTCAAAGGCAGATGGATCTATATCTTCATTGGTACTATTTAGGAATGGCTGAATTCTACCACTCTTAGTAGACTGCTGCACAAGGTCCGGGCTAGCCAATTCTGTGCCGTCTGGAGCGTACCAGGTATTTCCATCTCTATAGCCTACTACTTCTCCTGGATTTTCTATATCATCTACATATACCACATAGTCGTCTCCTATATTACTAGGCACCGTATAGCTTGTCAATAAATTTGAACCTCTATCACCTGACTCTATGCTGGCAAGTTCCCCTGCAGATTTAGTAGCAAAAAGAGAATACTGATCTTTAAGACCTTGCTGATTAGCATCATATCTCTCCACACGTACACCTAGTCTCAAAACAAGATCCTTAAACTGGAACTTGTCTTGTAACCACACAGCACTATAAACGGGTGCGAATGAACCGATACTTCTATTGTCTAAGTCATTTACAAAATCATTAAAAGAGAAGGCCTTACGTGTACGGTTACCTAAATAATCATACCCAAAATAAGACACCCTGTTGCTACCATTGTTCCAGAGATCATTAGCACCAAACATATCCAGTGAAAATGTGCTCGGGTCCAATGCATTGATATCTATAAAAGAGGATTCAGTATATAAATTACCCGCGGCATCTCTAGCACCAGTCTCTATGAGTTTAGCTCTTAAGTTTCTATCAAACGTTTTTTGTTGATCTGCATCTACACGTATATCGTAGCTGACGGTATCTGTAAATGTACCGAAATCATCATATGAATGGTTACCACCAATGATGTATCCATTCTCAGTAACAAAATCACGCTCAGTGATATGACTATTAGCCAGTTGTGGCATAAGCGTCCATAGACCACCTGCACCTAAATTCCAAGAGCTAAATAAAGTCTGCTCGAAATACATACCAAATTGTAAATCATGTGAATTTTCCAGGTTAAGAATAGCCTCTCCTTGTGCATATGCCGCTATTCTCTCATTTTGTGACTTGGAATAACCTGTAGCACCTGACCCTGGATTGGACCACAGTGAGTAGGTAAGATTAGGAGTAAATCCATTTAATATTCCTAAATCCTGCTGTATATCTGCATCTGTTCGTAATGTCCTATTAGAGTTCTCAAAAAAGTCAAATAGACTTTGGGTATATGCAGCTCGCTGTGGATTTTTATCACTTCTTTCAAAATCGATACTCGTATTAAAATCTGTCAAGTAGTTAAAGTACCCTTGACGTGTTACAGTATCTCCATTTTGATCAATATGATTGATAGGATCATTGACAAACTGATAAAATGGCTCTTTGTTTGCAGTAAACTTCCCTATGTATCCATAATCGAAGAAATTTCCTTCGTGCAGTGGATTTTCAGTCTCACGCCAATTACTCTGATAGTCTAGACGTATGTTATAAAATGCATCTGAAAATAATGATTTCTCTTTTTCTTTGTCATCTTCACTCGTACTACCTAGTCTTTGAGTGAATTTCACATACGTTCTTAATGTCTGGCTAGTACTGTGGCTATATTCTCTGTAGTTCATCAGAGATTGAGTATAGTTCCAATTATTCCCTTGGTTTTGATTGAATGAGCCAAACATACTGATTGAAGTATTCTTGTTAGGCAGATACTCTAACTTGCCTTGTACATTACCAAAGTAAGCAGCAACATTTTTTCTTGCTTTAGTCACTTCTAGATCATCTTGATTAAGAAGCAGTGAGCGGTAAATAAAGCCTGGTCCATTTGGGTTTTCAGTTATCGGATTCGCTTCTAAATCATCAAGCACATCTGCCTTCACACTATAAAAACCTCCAGCTCCTGGACGATTATCTGCACTGTAATTTACATTGGCAGAGATTTGATACCCTAAAGCTACATACTCCTTATCTCCTCCTCCTTTATTTTTAATCCATAATGGTCCAAGTGCAGAAAACTCAGCCTGATTGAAGTGATATGGATCAAATGGACTTGACGAAATAAGCTCAAAACTACGACGCACTGCACGTGATGGACCTTTAGTAGTAATACTAATCGCTCCACCCGTAAAGTCACCATACTGAGCTGGTATACCAGACTGTATAATATCTATCTGCCCTTGAGCAGACTGAGGCACACTAGAACTTCCCAGTACACGTACACCATCTACGAAATATGCTGTAGCATCCTCTCTACTCCCTAAGAACGATATTCCTCCACCATTGGTCTGATTAGCACCAGATGAGGTAGCTGCAATAGCATTCAAATTCCGAGTAGGAAGCTTAGCTATATCTCCACTTGTTAAGGTCTGTGTATTCTTATCTTTTTCTATGAGTGGCCGACCAGCTCTTACTACTGCTGGACCCAGTTGAGCTATTCCACCGTCTTCTGCAGACTGCTGACTCATCTCTATATTGAGGTATTTAGTACTGTTAGAAGATATCTCCACACCAATAACTTTCTTATCTTGATAATCAAGATAATTCACTGTGACACTGTACGTGCCCGGATCTAAGGCATTAATCACGTACTTTCCTTCATCATCAGTGTATGCTCCACCCTTACGTATCCCCTCTTTTTCGAGAAGTATAGTAGCGTAGGCAACTGGTATTTTAGTTTTGGCATCTGTAACCTTTCCTTGAAGCTTTCCAAAATTGGACTGGGCGTAGGATGCGGCTGCAAAAAAACAAACCAATATTACTGTAAGTGTTTTTCTCATATACTTTGCTTTTACACGTTTTTTCGAACTTCAATATTTGCTATAAAAATGCAATTATTCAAATTAATTTTACCTAAGGGTAAGTTTCAGTTCACAAGTGGGAGTCTAATATCCCACTTTAATATTTTATCTGCCAGCACTTCTGCTAACATTATATAGGCATCTTTGGTAATTCCACCAATATGCGGACTTATCATAACTACTTTACTGTCTGTTAGATACGATAGGTTATTTTGCTCTTCGTCTGTATAAGTATCTAGTTTCTCATTCGGTAAAACATCCAATCCAACACCCAATACTTTACCACTTTTTATTCCATTTATAAGTGCAGAAATATTTACTACAGCACCTCTTGAAAGGTTTAATAATAGGAATGATTTCTTCATTTTATCTATAAATTCATCATTTACCATGTTCTGAGAATTATTTGTGAGTGGTACATGGATCGTCACTATATCTGATCGGTCTTGTAGCTCTGCTAAATGCACTTCTTTTATCTGTGTATTTCCAAAACCATTTTTATACAAATCATAAGCAAGTATCTCACACCCAAAACCTACTAATAACTCAGCTAATCGAGACCCTACGCTCCCATAGCCAATAATACCTACCGTGAGATTTCTTAGCTCTCTACCCTCATTTCCTTTCCTATCCCACACTCCTTGGCTGACCTCCCTATCTCCTTTATATACATTACTCAAAAGTGTAAGCATAGTGCCTATAGTTTGTTCAGCTACCGCATTTCTATTGCCCTCTGGGGCATTTATGCAGTGTATCCCCTTAGTGGTAGCATAATCCACATCTATATTATCCATTCCTGAGCCTAGCCTAGCTATAAGTTTCAGCTTAGGAGCCCTGTCTATCCAGTCCGCATTCATATGAAGCTTAGTACGCATCACGAGTATAGTAGCCTCTTGCATAGCGTCCCAAAGAACGTCTTTGACAATATCAGGTACATATTCCATAGAGTAACCTGAGAGCTTACTCATAAACAAGGGGTGCACGTCATCTATTATAAGTATGTGATGCTTCTTATTCATTGATTTTTTTACGATGCAAATATCTGTTATTCCGTTTGATTAAAATGTACTTCTTAGTGTCACACTTAAGTTTCTTAGAGCACCAAAATTATCAGGACTGTTCTTCTTTAGGTTATAATAATAATATACAATTGACTGTGCGTAACAAAGGGTCTAATTCAACTTATCATAGTAAGCATCAAAATTTCAGGGCTATACTCCTCTGATATCCGCAAACTGATCATGTGCCAGACCTGAAATTGAAAAAATAAAAATGTAATTGGCATGTATTTTCTTAGCATATTGATTAATTTGTTAGTGCTAAGTTCGGCAATGAATTTTGCAATTCAGACCGTATTTTGGCCAATGAAGGTATTTAGTAAACCACGTTTACTTTTGACCTGAGGAACGTTAAAACTAGAAATATTAGCTTATTTGAGGTATGGTCATATTAGACCAACGTACGGTTAAAATGGACTTTTTTGCCCAAAAAGAGTTCTGCTTCTCTTAGAAACTCATCCGTCACATCTGACAGATGATAATCGTCCTCATTATTTTTAGTTGTAGAGAGTAGTCCTTTTTGCTCCAACATTGCCTCTACAGATTCAGCTATTATTTTTGGTGTGTGTAACACTTTTAGCCTATTGTCAAAATAAGACTCTATCTGCTGATAAATAATGGGATAATGTGTACACGCAGGTATGAGCAGTTGACAGTTTTGAAATCCTTTAAAGTACCTATCAAATACAGGAAAAAGCACATTCTCTTCTAAAAATCCGTCTTCAATAAGTGGAACAAGCAGTGGAGTAGCTCTTACAGTGATTTGGAGATTCCCGTTTTGCAGAGCTAAAGCTTCATTAAACATCCCAGAGCTTATCGTCTTTCGTGTACCGATAATACCTATGTTAGTGTACTTCTGCTGTGTGGCTATGAGATTTACTATAGGACTTATCACCTCTATTATATCCTCTGAAGAATACGGGAGGTTAGGAGCTTTGTTAATCACTGTAGTGGCACTATTACAAGCCACTACCAGAATCTTACAGTCTTTGCTCTTTAAAAAATGTGCAATAGCTTGTACATAAGATATAAGAGCTTCTTCGCTCTTATCTCCATACGGTAAATGAGCAGTATCGCCATAATAGACAAACTGCTCATTTGGAAGTTTTTTTTGCAGAGCTTTCAGTATGGTAAGTCCACCAAGCCCTGAATCAAAAACGCCTATAGGTTGAGACGCTTTGATACTCCTATTATTTAATACCCAATTCAGCCTTCACTAAAGGCATAAGATCATACGCATCATCACTGTATATGATGCTACCACCCTCTGTATTATCCATTACATAAGAGTACCCGTTAGCTTTGGCTACCTTACTGACGGTTGCCTTCACCTTAGCTAGTAAGGGACCGAGAAGCTCTTCTTGCTTTTTTTGCAATTCTTGCTGAGCTCTTTGGTTGAGTTCTTGATACTGCTTCTGTAAATTTTCTACTTCTTGTGTCTGAATCTCTTTTAAAGTCTTAGGTACATTTGGATCATCTAAGATTTTCATTAAAGCAGTATATTTGATTTGTGCATCCTTTTCTTTTTCGGAAAGAATAAGTTGCCATTGCTCCTGCTCCTTCAATAGTTTTTTCTGGATACTGTCTGCCTCTGGCATAGTTTCTATCAACGCGCTTATGTTAATATGAGCTACTTTAGTTTGAGCTTGAGCACCTATAGTACCACATAGCATTAGCATTATTACGATTGCTTTTTTCATCTGTTGTTTATTGTTTTTATATTTATTGCTGTTGATTTTAATTACTTATCTAGGAGGAAGGTCTTCGTCATCATAGTCTTTAGATCCTGGAGGCAGATTATTATCATTCCCCTTTTTAGAAGGTACTACTCCTAATTCTTCGAGCACTTCATCGCTTCTATCATACTTTGAATTAGATACTAGCATGAGCATGTCGCCGCTTTTATCAAAAATAAAATCTAGACCATTTCCCTTAGCTACTTTATTGATGGCTTCATACAATTTGTCTTGTAATGGCTTGACGAGCTCAGAGCGTTTCTTGAATAGTTCTCCTTCATACCCAAACTTATCATTCTGAAACTTCTTTGCAGCACGCTCTTTTTCTATAATTTCATTTTCACGCTTTGTTTTCATGTCCTTAGTAAGAAGGACTTTCTCTGCTTGATACTGCTTGTAGAGCTTATCTATTTCTACGAATTTTTCATCCACTTTAAACTGCCACTGCTTACTGATCTCGTTTAGCTGAGTCTGAGCGGACTTATATGCTGGCATCTGTGATAGGATATATTCTGAATCTACGTATGCGAATTTCTGAGCTAGCACTGAAGTAGAAGAAAAAGCAAAAATGGCAAACAGTGTCGTTATTTTGATCATTAATTTCATGGTATGACTATTTTATTTCAGTACGTTTAATACACAAACCGTGCTAAATTGCTCAAAGTGCTGCAAACATATAAAAAAATGATACTCACATTCATTTTAGAATAATTATTTCAATGCTTTATGATGTACAGTATTAAATACATTAATGTTTCAATTGGATCACTTCGGTAGTCACAGTATTACTCACATTGAGAGCTCTGTCTATTAGTTTGATCTCTAGTATTATCGTTTTAGGCTCAAGGGATATAGGATTAGCAGGCAAATTTACCTGAAGTGTCCCTGAGATGGATTTATACTTTCCCGTAGGAGTAATCACAGGAATACGCTCGTGTTGATTCCCATACAAATCTCCGTTAGATTTACGAAGCTGCACGAAGCTATCAACGCTATTTTTCACTAAGTAGGTAACTGGAAGATTATGGGAATATGGGCTACCTAAATCATAAGGTGCTGATGTATCAGCACCAGTAAGCCCTATATCACCGTCTCCATCTTGGTAGTAGATAGTCACTTGTATGATACTATCATTACCCTCCAGGTCACTTAGTACCGTCACAGACTCCATAGATATAGCAGGCACATCACTAAACCCTAAACTATCAGGGGTACAAGCCACTAGCGTAGCACAAATCACTAGAGTGATTACCTTTGTTGTATATATGATGCGATTGCCTAGCATAGAAACGATTTGGTCTGTCTCAGACCGCAATTTTAACGCTATTGCCTTGAAAATATTTCAATATCAAGCTAAAAACAACTTAGTATACGCTGAATATTTACAATTAATTGATAAACAGCCCGAAAGAATTGAGCACTTTACGCAAATTCCGTTTTTGCCTATCTCATTGTTCAAAACACATAAGATTATTACTGGCAGCTTTAAGAGTGAACGCACATTTGAAAGCAGCTCTACCACTGGTACAGGAATCTCACACCATTACGTAAAACATCTGGCTGATTATCATACTAATGCATTGCATATCATGACTGAGTCTGTAGGGGATATCTCTCAGTACGAGATAGTAGGCCTATTGCCGAACTACTTAGAACGCAGTAACTCGTCACTCGTAGAGATGGTTACCTACTTTATGTACCTCAATGGACAAAAAGACTCCTTTTATCTTTATAATCATGCGGATCTGTATGACAGAATAACTGCATCTATCAAGCCGATATTACTGTTTGGAGTAAGTTTTGCTCTTTTAGACTTCGCAGCAGATTATACCATAGATACACCCATCACTATCATAGAAACCGGTGGAATGAAAGGCAGAAAAAAAGAAATGACCAAAGACGAAGTCTATGCTGAACTACGAGCAAGTTTCCCTAGTGCCACTATCCGTTCAGAATATGGCATGACCGAGCTACTTAGCCAAGCATATAGTGATGAACATATGAAATATACCACTCCACCGTGGATGAAAGTACTGCCTCGTGAGGATACCGATCCACTCACTCATAAATACACAGGGAGGTCCGCCGCTCTTAATATCATAGACCTAGCTAATTTACATACGTGCAGCTTCATAGCTACAGATGACATAGGAAGCATATATCAGGACGGTACTTTTGAAGTAAAAGGACGATTAGACCAAGCGGATATCAGAGGCTGTAGTTTGATGGTGGTGTAAATAAACTTTGTGATACACTTTATTTTTATGTTGCTTTGAATAATGCAATCCATTACCCAAACTAGTCGGTCTCTAGCCATTTTATTAGTAGTAGCCTCGCTATGCTTTGCTAGTTGTAAAAGCCCTGAGGACCGTATACAAGACTTCGTAGAATCCTATAACCGCGGTGCAGATAAACTTAGTAATACCATAGTAGGGTCCACTTCTGCCTATTTCATATCCAAGGATGACGTAGGGCTAAAGTTCACCACTAATAATGCGGTAGACAGCACTGATACAGACCTCTACCTGAATTTACTCCCTGACCTAATAGCGAACCTACTGAGCACTACTCCAGCTGCTCAGCAGATGATACAAGAAGGAGTTACTTTTAATATCTCATTTTTAGATAAAACCAATAGCACTGTACGCAAAATGCGGGTGGATGAGCAAAAACTCAATGAACTTCTAGCCAAGTCTAAAGAAAAGCAAACTACCAACTCTAAGGCAGGAGACTTAAGCCACTTATCTGAAGACACAAAACAAATGCTAACTCTATTGAATGCTAATTTGCCCTACGAGGACGTAGGTACGGGTATCAAAATACTGCAGGTAAGTGTCATTCATCCACAAGAGCTAACCTATACGGTAAAGGTACCTTTGGATCTAGTGCACGTCATAAAAGGCGAAGAGGCAAAAGAAATGTTAAGGAATGAAATAGTCCACTCCAAAAACTTCAGAACAGTAATCACTACTATGGAAGGATTAAACCTAATTTACGTTAGGTACTTATATGTAGGACCTAGTGGCGAAGTGGTCAATGAGTTTAAACTCACAAAAGAGGATCTACTACCAAATAAATTATAGAACGAAGTATTAAAAAACAAAGCACCGCAGTAGTTACCGTTAATTACTGCGTAGCAAACAACCTCTTTGTATGCGACACTTTATAGCTTAATAGGCGTCAGCCAAGCAGGAACTTATTGCTGCTCGAGGAGCTTATACATCTTTGGTATTGGATTATTCATAAACCCATTCAGTATTCTTTTGATATCATTATTATTCTTATAAGGCTTTATAGCGTCTTGTAGCTCATCCTGATTAGATACAGATACCGTCTCTATATACCCAAATCCAACATAGTCTCCCTCCTGTATACTTACTATACCAAATTCCTCTCTCGTACGCCCTGGACCTACGATCCATAGATTCTGCTGCTTAGCTTCATTTTCGGTAGCCTGCATCACACGCTTATTGTACTCCTCAGCACTTTCACTACCTGAGCATATAGCACAGCCACTGCCTAAGTAGCAGCTACCTTTGGTCCGTTCTAGGCCTGTGTATTTCGGACATAGCTTATTCTTCTCTACAAGCTGGTAAAGATGATCCTTAGCCATAGTGACACTGCTAAAACTCTGTATACTATTCTTGGCAAATTTCTTTAAAAAAACGTCTACACGAAGTACCCCGTCTTGAGCTTCATAAAAGCATACGTGGTAGTCATTGCTCTTATTTTTTTGTGCTTTATTATATAGTGGATAATGTTTTTTTATCTCATCACTCTCTAGTAGCAGTGCTATTAGTTCATTGCCTGTCTCTACATAGCTTACATGATAAATCTTGCGAAGCAGCTCACTTTTCTTCCTACTCTTTTCTGTAAAGTGCGTTATTATACGTTTCTTTATATCCTTAGATTTACCTACATATAATATCTCCATCTTCTCCCCGAGCAAGTAGTATACTCCAGCAGTATTAGGCAAGTTCTCAAACTCTGCCTTCTCTAAGTTAGGCGGGAGCATAGCTTCTTTATTGAGCTGATTTAGCGAATAAAATACGAAATCATCCTTATCCTTAGTCAGCAGTAAATGAAAAAGCTCTACTGTAGCCATAGTATCTCCCATAGCACGGTGTCTGCTGTGATTTTCTATGCCTAACTGCGGACATATTTTCCCTAATGAATAAGATGGATAACCCGGTATAATACCTCTAGAAAGTCTCACCGTACAGAGCTTCTTCATGTTAAAGGTCATTGCTAAATCTTCGAAGTGATTCTTGATAATCCCGTAATCAAAACTCACATTATGGGCTATGAATGTAGTATCTCCAAGAAAAGCAAAAAACTTACTTGCTATGTCTTCAAATCTAGGAGCATCCTGCACCATCGTATTTGTAATACCTGTGAGCAGTGTGATGGACTTAGGAATAAAAACTTCTGGATTAATTAGTGTCTCGTAGCTGTCTAATACCTGCTTACCATCTGTCTTTACTGCTGCTATTTCGGTGATTCTATTGCCATGAGACCCCCCTGTGGTCTCTATGTCTACTACAGTGTATATCAATGGATTAAAATATACCCTCGATGATACTGTCCGCAGAAATGCCTTCGGCTTCAGCTTTATAATTACGCACCATTCTATGTCTAAGCACCATCTTAGCTACTGCCTGCACATCTTCTATATCTGGCGAATACTTGCCAGAAATAAGTGCGTGAGCCTTAGCTCCTATAATGAGATACTGAGAAGCTCTAGGTCCTGCACCATATTCTACATACTCATTTATCTTATCGGTAGCTTGATCTCTACCTGCTCTAGTGCGTCTTACTAGAGACACTGCGTATTCATATACATTATCAGCTACGGGTACTCTCTTCACTAACTCTTGGAATGCTATAATCTCTTCACCGCTTACTATATTACTCACAGTAGCAGATGAAGATGACGTAGTAGCTTTCACTATATTTATTTCCTCTTCGGCTGACGGATAATCCAGTACCATGTTAAACATAAACCTATCTAACTGGGCCTCTGGTAAAGGATAAGTACCTTCTTGCTCTATGGGATTTTGCGTAGCGAGCACAAAGAATGGCTTAGGCAGGGGATAATTAGTCCCAGAGATAGTTACACTCTTCTCCTGCATAGCCTCTAGGAGTGCTGCTTGAGTCTTTGGTGGAGTTCTATTTATCTCGTCAGCGAGCACTATGTTAGCAAACACAGGTCCCTTATTGAATTTAAGACTTCTAGTCTCGTCCAATATCTCAGAACCAAGAATATCACTAGGCATTAAATCTGGAGTAAACTGTACTCTATTGAAACTCATATCTAGAGCTTCGCTTATGGTTTTGATAAGTAATGTCTTAGCCAGACCTGGCACACCTATAAGCAGTGCGTGACCATTACTAATGATACTGGTGATAACGCCATTTATCACCTCTTCTTGGCCAATAATGACCTTACCTATTTCTTTTTTTAGCTCTTTTACCTTGAGCACTAAAGCATCTGCTGCTTCCTTATCGTTGCTGAAATTTGCCATACTCCTAGTTACTTAAACCTTTCCATCCTTCTAATTCTGTACAATTTACAAATAAGGGGTCAATCCAAACATACACTCCCTTTTTATAAGTATTCGTCCATTCCTTTACCGAATCTTCTTGCTTCTTTTCTAAGGCAAGTGACTGCACTTTTTGGTAGTCATCTTTTAGATTAGCAGTATGTGCTGGCACTATTTTTCTTAAGTAAAAAAACCTATACCCTATCGTACCGTCTGCATCTTCAAACTGTTCTGGCCAAGAATATTCCCCTACCTTAAGCACTTCTACTTTAGCAGCGATTAAAGGCTCTAGTGCCGCTACTGGCACTTGCTGTGAGCCAGTAGTCTGATCTGCATAAAACCCACAGTTGTCTTTTGTGAAAGCATCTATACTATACTTACCCGCTACCTGACACATAGTAAGACTATCTTTTTTTAATGCTTCTTGGAGTACCGTCAACTCACCTTTCAATCTTACCAAGTCACTATTTACTATCAGTGGCTTTATAAGTATATGACGTGCATTTACTTTATCTCCTTTTCTATCTAGCAGTTGGATGATGTGATATCCATATTCTGTTTCTATTACTTCGGATATAGAGTCTTGATCTAGCTTAAAAGCTGCTCGCTCAAAAGCTCCTACCATCTGACCACGTGAGAAATAACCTAAATCGCCCCCATTAATAGACGTACCCTTATCATCACTACTACTCTTAGCTGCAAAATCAAAACTATAAACACCACTAAAGATGTCTTTGCGAATTTTAGTGATTTTCTCTAATGCATATTCTTTAGCATAATTACTAGACGTAGGCTTCATAGCTATTAGACCAAGCTCTACCTCTATCCCAAATTTAGGAAGGCTATCTATTGGTATATCATTGAAAAACTTGCGTACGTCTGTAGGACTAGCTTTTATACTACTTATTAAACTCTGCTTTACCTGCTGTGTAACCATCTGCTGCCCTATTTTAGGACGCATTTGATCCTTATATTCAGATACACTCTTACCCAAATACTCCTCTAGTCTAGCTTCTCCGCCTATCTGAGTAGCATAGTATTTTATCCTTCTATCTACCTCTGCTTCTACCCTATCTTCTGTAGCGTATACACTATCCACATCACCTTTATGCAGATATAGTTTCTGGATGATAAGCTGGTTAAGTATCTCGCACTTCAAGTCGCCTTCATAGTAAGACATTTCCTTTTTAGCTTGCGCATATTCTGCTTCCAGCTCAGATCGCATGACGATATTTTCCCCTATCACCGCTACTATCTCGTCAATCACACGCACGTTTTGGGACCAAGCGGAAGTAAACGTCAGTAGGAAGATAATCGTTATTATATTTTTCAAAATGTTTTTATTTGTTTCTTGCTATACGCCTCGTCTAGCAGTTTTGTTTCAATGGAACGCACTAATTTTTGCTGTCGCTTCATTATTAAGATATCTCTTATGTTTCCACTCTCCATAGAAAACGGAGAGGTAGTGCTTCTTATTTTAAAATCTAGAATTTTTATGAAATAAACCATATCAGCGTCATCTAGCTTTATATACTTATTATTATTTAAGTAATGCTCTTGGTTATACGTATTGATAGGTATCTCTTTTAGGATATCATCAAAATAGACCCAACTCTGATCATCATAATAATTTCCGTTCTCTTTTGCCAGTACTTTAAGTGCACCTAGAATAGAGCCATCTCCCGCCTTAAAACTGGACCACAGCATATCTGCATCTTCAGTACTTTTCGGTATTTTATAGAAGACAATTTTCAAGATATTTTGAGACAATTCGAACTCATCTACATTATTATCATAATACTCGTGTAACTCCGCCTCATCTATACTCGTATCTAATTCTTGATTTGCAAGCTTATTAAGAACCTCATAAGTCAGCAGATCTAATCTATACTGCTCCAGAGCTTTAGACTTATCCTTCTCTGCATCTGTGAGTACTTCGTCTGCCTTATTTAGAAGCACTCGCTTACTCAGCCATACGTTGATATACTCTTTGGTAATAAACACACTATCTTCATACGTGAGATCGTCTCCTATTACTTTCGAAATTTCAGTAGCGTATAGCTTATTGCCAAAAGCTTCTGCTACTACATCATCACCCTTAGGCTCAGGACTGCAGGCACATAATATAATGCTAACTCCTAGTATG
Organism: uncultured bacterium; assembly: GCA_963933305.1. Taxonomy (GTDB): domain Bacteria; phylum Bacteroidota; class Bacteroidia; order NS11-12g; family UBA9320; genus UBA9320. Next base: position 3,231 of record CAWVTM010000002.1, on the reverse strand, counting down.
AGTGTTTTTTTCAATATTGACTATCTGTGAAGTCTTTGTACATTCATTTCATACGACTGCACTGGATATTTAAGTGTCAATTTGTCTATCCACTCAGTCTCTAAGAAATTTTGATAGTCTGAAGTAGCTTGCCCCATATTATTCTCAAGTGCTTTAGCTGATGAAGCTATCAAATCATTTACACGTACAAATTTGACTCTATCATTTTCATTTCCTAACGCATACACACCCTTACTCCAAGAGATTTTATCCAGTAACTCATTACTCCCTTTTTCAAACTTCTTAGTCTCTACCTTCACAGCTAGAGGATCATCAGCATTACATTTTTCTAGAATCTCATTCGTAGTCTTGCCCTTTTTAGCTTGCTTACTAGCCTTCTTAGCTATTTTAGCATTCTTACAACTGAATATAGTAGCGTCTAATCTATCCTTCCACATGTACTCTTCTTTATTCGCTAGGTAAAACGCCTCTAGACCAGCAGTATCCTTTACTGCTTTACTCCAGACCTCCTTATCTGTAAGTTCAAAAAGAAGAATACCATCCTTGTACTCTTGCATGATATATTTAAAATCATCATACTTAGTCTCCAAGATAGATTCTTCATACGCTAGATTAGACTTCTTTACAAAGTTTACGTACATATCACTCAATACATTTTCTAAGGATTTATTCGTTCTCGTCTGGTTAGTAGCTACGTAAGCCATAAACATCGCGTCAGTATACGACTTATCTCCTATTTTAAAAAGCACCTTACCCGCACCTGATCCTTTGATATATGCTCCATTAATCAACTTTTGGTCAAATGAATCTTTGACAGCGTCTAACCCTAAAATCTCAGTATACTTATTTTCAACTTTAATTCTTTTTACTACTACATCTTTATTCATCTCGCTGCGGCTATCTCTTTCTACTTTTCTGCGGAGATACTCTTTCTCGTCCTCGTACGTCTGTGTTGGTTTTATTTCAAATCTTTTGATAATATGCCATCCAAAGTTAGTTTTAATCGCCTCACTAAAGTCACCATCATTTTCCAACGTATAGGCTATATCCTTAAATTCTACAGGAATATTAGCTGTAGTTCTATTGAACCAGCTAAGCTCTCCATCCTTACTATTGGTATTAAAGTCTTCTGAAAACTCCTCCACGGTAGTCCCCCAATCTGCTCCTGCTTTCAGTTTAGCATATACTGCATCTATTCGCTGCTTAGTACTATCTATCTGAGTAGGATTATAATACTTTATCATAATATGCCCAACCTTAATATCAGCTAATGCTTTTCTACGATCTGCTACAAACACTAAATGATACCCAAACTGAGTACGTATAGGCATACTAACTTCTCCTACAGGAGTACTAAAAGCCGCATTCTCAAAAGAATATATCATTTGAAATGCAGAAAAATATCCTAGGTTTCCCTCATTCGTCTTAGCTGACGGATCCTCGGAGTACTGACTAGCCACTGTATTAAACGCCTCGCCTTTCACTATTCTATTTCTTAGTCCAGCTATCTTCTGATATGCCGCCAGCGAATCACTAGGCTTAGCATCTAAAGCACAGTTAATGAGCAAATGACTTGCTTTCACCTCTTGCTGGCTTCTATCATACGCCTCTTTTATGAGATTTTCAGTTACCGTCTTATCTGTGAGATACGGCTGTGCGAGCTGGGTACGATATCCCGCAAGCTCATTTATAAATGAAGGTACAGTATCCATCCTTAGAGAATACGCTTCTTTCACTTTTAGCTTAAACTTAACGTATAATTCTAAGTATTCATTTATCTCTTGCTTGGTAGGCTCAGTGGTGTCTCGCTTGTTTTTATTAAACACCCGCATAAACTCATTATTATATACCATCTCATCACCGAAACTAAAGATCGGAAACTTCTCATCTACTGCAGGTGCTTTAGCAGCTACAGCTAGCTGACCCGACTGAGCCGTAGCAGATATACTGTAGATTAATAGAGTAAAAACGCAAATTAAATTTATAGCTTTTGTCATTGTTTGTCTTTTAAATAAAAATAAAGGGCGAATTTAAGGATTTATAGGCTTTGCAAGCAGTGTTAACAGAAATAATACTGCTTAGTAGATCTTCCTTGTAGAAAGATAAATACTTTTGACAGAAAATAGCCAGAATTTGACAGCCATCAACGTAACATATTCTTCCGATTTTAAGGACAAGAGCTTCGTAGAAAGTATGATCGATTCCTGGGTCAAGGGAGATGACAATTTTACACTTTTCACTTCTGGTAGCACCGGCACACCCAAAAAAATAAGACTCCCGCGAGCACTTTTAATATGGAGTGTAGAAAGTACCAAAGCAGCTCTAAACTTAAGCTCTGACGAATCTGTGCTCTGCTGCTTGCCTGTACAAAAAACGGGTGGTTTTATGCAACTTATTCGCTCACTCCATTTTGGGTGGAATATCCACTTTATTAATCCCACGGGCAATCCTTTAAAAGATATCATACGTTTTCCCAGCCACTTTAGTCTGACCTCACTTACTCCTTCTCAGATACAAGCTATTCTAGATCATAACCCAGAGCATCTCTCTTGTTTTAAAAACATACTCATAGGCGGGGCAGCCTTAAGCTCTTCACAGGAAAAGAAAATCTCTGAACTTAGTACAGCTAAAAACATCAATTTTTGGGAGACCTACGGAATGACCGAGACGGCTAGCCATATAGCACTGCGAAAAGTAGGAGTAGATAACTACTTCCAAACACAAACAGGCGTACAAGTAACACTGGATGATGAGCAGCTCTGCGTTGCCATCCCTGAATTAGACTTTTTTATCAAAACCAATGATATAGCTATACTACACGATGATAGTTTTCAAATACTAGGTAGATCTGATGATGTAATTAATAGTGGAGGAATAAAAATACATCCTGCATTGATAGAACCGCAAATCAAGAAGGTCTTAGAATCAGCCAGCATAAACAGAGCTTTCTATGTCACTAAAAAAAAGAACAATGAGCTCGGCGAAAAAGCTGTGCTGGTCCTAGAGGGTCCTCCCATAGCAGATAAAGCATACGTACTCGAACTGCTCAAACGTGACTTGCCGCTCTACCATAATCCAAAGGAGATAATCTTCGTAGATCAGATAACATATACTGATACGGGTAAAGTAAAGCGTGTAGCCTTGGATTAAGTAGGGTCTACTGAAAAAAGATAATGGCACCTTATATTGCTTACCTTCAACATATTAATTTTTAAAAACAGTGTTGTTATT
>CAWVTM010000001.1:0-45465 GCA_963933305.1 uncultured bacterium | reverse complement strand
GGTTTAAGCTCATGAGCTTTAGCTAGAATATCCTCATATACTGAGCTCCATCCAATCCACCTCTCGGTCTCACTGAAGCTCTCGTTATGCCATAAGCTTACAAATAAGCCACCTACTTCATGTACTTTCAGCATGAGTTCATGTATAGTTTCTGTAGCTTCGGACGGAGATTCACCTCTGTAATGTAATGGAGTAATATCCATAGCACAGAAAGGCATTAGTCTTAGCTCTGTTTGCTCATTAGTCTCTAAGTCAAACCAATAGAATGGAGCAGCTATTCCTGCCCTAAACCCGAGGTGAGTACTGTAACCCATCGTATGATCTTCCTTTATTCCTAGCTCTAGCAAAAGCCTATAAGTAGCAGGCATAGTATGCATCAGAAAATGCTGTCTAGATTTAGATATTGGTCTATCTAAAATATCACTTAACCTATTCGTTTCAGTAGCTACTCTGTCTATCTCAATATTACTCTGATAGGAGGGATGTATCCCTAAAGAATTCTCCTCATCTAATGATTTAATGAGCTGCTGAAACTCCATATTTTCATAAGAAGTGTTTTTATCAAAAGTAGCGTAATCACCTACTAATACAAAGTAGTTTGGCTTGATACCATACTTGATCTCTTGCGATTTGTGCCAATGAAAGGCTTCATAAAAAGGATCTTTTTTTAAACCCAATAAAATAGGCCATCTATTTCTAAAATTCTCCCATTTACCCTCTTTTAAGTCTCTAAAAGTGCCTAGTATATTTCTTTTAGCTCCTTTATGTTTAAACTTCCACGCTTGATCTACATCTACCGTACTGAGATATTCAAATTTACGAGGTGAAAATTCCAAGTCCGCGTCTCCCTTACTTAATTCATTCTTTATATAAAATGCCCATTGATTTACTAAGGGTTCCATAAGTAAATCGTGTTGACTCAAACAGGAGAAACCAGCGGTGTATCTATTGTGATCGTCAGGCTCATAACTCAAATACTCTTCGTACCGAGAGACTAGATAAAAAGAAGAGGAAAATACATCAAATGACATTTTTTCACCATTACCAGTTCTGAAAGCAAACCACTGATTATTTGACTTTTCAAAGTAGATGTCAATGTCATTTCTGATATCCACTTCAGATAATAATCCGTGAGGAATAATGTGCATCTCCCCCCCAAACTCTTGCGAGTAGTTCAGGTGACAGTCACTACTTCTATTTACAAACTCATAGTCCGTACCTAGAAGCTCTGTGAACATCAAGTCAAATATATACCGATGTCTAGCGGTAGATTCTGGGCAGTATATTCTTATCAGTATTGACAATACACACGATCTATTTCTAGTGCAAGTTTGCGGTCTTTTTCGGTAATGGTATTTCCCTCATCGTGAGTAGTTAGTCTAATAGTGACCTTATTATATACATTACTCCACTCCGGATGATGATTTATAGCTTCTATAGGAGTAATACACTCCTGCATGAAACTCATAGCTGATTTGAAGTCCGAGAATTTAAACTCTCTAACTAAGGCATTGTTATTTTCTTCCCACATTTTAATTATCTTATTATCTTTTGACTAAATAAATCTCCATCACTAACAAAACGAAGTACATACATTCCTTTTGAATAATCGTTTGCTTTTAGCGTATGAGATGTTCGTGCTGATAGTGTTTTAAGTAAGTGCCCCTGTACATCATATACATCCATAGATACTTCTCGTGGTAACTCCACACGCAGATCAGCTTCTCCAGATGCAAAACCCTGCTGATTTATAATCTTATAAGGTGTTTCGTTTACTTCAGCCACAGAAACTCGTGAAATAAAACCTGCATCTACAAAACAGTTTTTTAGGCTACTGTAGTACTTACTATTAAAGTCTTCCTTGTCTATATCAATAATGACTTCAGCCATATCTACCATAGTGGTATTGGCTCCTTGATAAAAAAAGTGTTCGAGAAGAAGACTATCCGTAGCTTCACGACCAATCTTATCATGAATACACATCAAGGCACTGCTCCACATATCTCTATCACCATCCGTATTATTTTTCAGGTCATTGGGGTAGGTTCTTTGGGTATTTATTGGTATCCCATTCCATGTTAGATTTCCGTCCCAGCTAAACACCTTATCCGGTGTATTATCATTGAGAGTTCTGCTATATGCTTTGGCAAGATAGTCACAAGATCCTTCCTCCATTGCTCTTCGCTGATTCCCCACTGTATTATTAGGAGAAGCTAATTCGCTTAAAGAATGTGTGAATTCGTGTATTACCACTTCACCGTCCTCCGCATCATCTATCCCTCCTTCCCCAAACTGAAGCGTATGGCCCAATGGACTGTAAGCTGAATTATCGGCATTGCCAAATGCATGAACATCCACAATTAGCTGTTTTAGTAGGGAATCATATCCTAGTCTTTTAATGTACTTCCCCATTTCATTGATATGGTAGTATACATTTATACACTCAAAGTCGCCCTTATCTCTAGAAAACGTCAGTGAATCATTCAACGAAAAAAAGCTACTATCAAAAGGAGCCGAAATATCAGCAAATTTCAAAAACTCTGACTCTAAGTATATTGTATCATTAGATACTTTAGCATCGGTCATCTGCCAGAACATTTGCGAGTCTAACGTAGAGTTAGATAGGTCATTATTATCACTAATAGAGCCTCCATAGCCTTGACCAGAGGAGTTTATAGGATTCAGCATAAATACCTTTACAAAAATAGTAGTATCACGCTTTATATATTTCAGTGGGTCTTTAGAGTAGATGACCACGCCATACTCATTGGTATACACGATTTCTGCTACTCCTCCGTGCATTACTAATTCTTTTTTTACCGCTATAGCTCCATCTGAGGCTGGGAGCCAAGCATTAGCTCCGCTAAAGTGTGCTTTACTAATATCAAAGTACACATAGTTCTCTATCGAATACTGACCATTATCGCGTAGGTGTAATTTAACACCTGCATGCTCTACGGGTAACTCGTTAGTGACTTGCTGGTAGGTATAATGTGTAGCAAACGGACTTTCTATTTTGTAGGTCTGAACCAACTCACTGTGCAGTGGTAGCTTTACTTCTGAGGATATGAGCGTATGCATATCAGCAGCATTATGTGCGGCAGCACTGCTTGTTCCAACGTGACTTGCAGCTGTAGGAATCACTATTTCTTGCCCGTGTACTGTTTGTATCCCTATCAGTAGGGTGAGGATGATATATACTATCTTCATTATAAGACTACTAAGGTAGGAATATTTTGCAACTCTTTCTGTAACTCAGAGGTCACACTTTTAGAACAGACTAGTGTAAACTGACCAGTATCATTTGTAGTATAGGTGACTTCTTTTTTCCTAGCTAAAAAATTATACAAGTGATACGCCATATCTGAACGTACCACACACAGTATACTCACCTTGAGCACTAATTCTTTAATTTCAGCATCTTCTATGCATAACTGAGCCGCTCCACCATAAGACTCTATGAGTCCAGGAATACCTAGCTTCTTACCACCGTAATATCTCACTACTGCACATCCTATGTAGCTGACCTCCGCAGATAAAAGAGCGTGAAGAATAGGTCTACCGCTACTATTACTGGGTTCACCATCATCACTAAATCGCTGATACTCCCTGTCTACACCTATCACACATCCAGAGCATACGTGCGTGGCATCTGCAAACTCATTCTTAAATTCCTTTATTTTTAGATCAAAAGCATCTGCAGATTCTACAGGAAATAAGTATCCATAAAACTTACTACCGCTTGCTTTATGTTCGCTTTGATATGATTTTGATATGCCTCTGTAGGTATCAGCTGGCATACGCTATTATTGCTATAGAGATTATGGCTAATACTAAGCCTACTTTATTACCAAAGCTTAGTTTTTCTTTGAATATAAGTACCGATAGGATGGTACTTATGAGCACTATACCTATATTATTAATACCAAAAACTAAAGCACTTTTATTTGGGAAGCTAGCGATAGCACTAAGAACGAAAAATATGGAGAAATAATTAGGGATACCGAGTGCAAGGCCTGCAATTATACTTTTCTTTTCGAAAGTCATAAAGTTTCCCTTATTCCGGATGATAAATAGCAGTAGACCTGCCATAAATGCTCCAAGAAAAATAGAATAGGAAATAGTCTCCATGGATACTTCTGATCCAAATGTAGTTTCGATCACATTGAGACACGTATCTATGATACCGCCACCTAAAAACACTACAATAGGCAGGATTATATGTTTACGATCGATATGAAGGTCTTTTTTAACACTAATGAAGTAAATACTCAATAAAGACAGTACTAGTCCTAACAAGAATAAGATGCTAAGTGTCTCACTATAAAAAAAATATGCGAATAAAATAGGAATGACAACTGACATTTTACCACTCACAGCTGTTACGCTTATGCCCATTTTCTCTGTGGTGAGAGCCATAGAGAAAAATATAGCTACGAATACAAATCCCAGAAGGATACAGTAGGGAAACCAAGTGCTTTGTATATTTTCTAGAATATTTTGATCTTCCGACAAAGAGAAACCTATACTGAAACAGACCACGTAATTTACCAATATAGCTTGAAACTTATTGACCTTATGATCCTTAAACCACCTGAAAATAAGGTTTATAAAAGTGCTAAAGCAAATGCTTAGAATAAGAAAGGTTATAGCCATTATTTTGATAGAAAGTATTTGATAGTATCGTTACCGCTTGTTTTTTCTTTTGTACTAGGTATTCCTAGCCAAGGAGCTTTTATACCATTTTCCCATCGGGTAGATGATTTTAAAATTACAGCTTCGTCCCATACTTTATCCTCTACGAAAGAAGCTAAGACTTGAGAGCCACCTTCAACTAGTACGCTATGAATATCGCGTGAGTGCATATCTGCCAAAACATTGTGTAATGTACATTTTTTGATTTTAATTAATTCATAGTTCTCCGTCATTTCGCTTCTTATGGCATTGTATATAAGCGTTTTACCTTCTGTTAAGGTCTTAGAATCTAGATTAATATTGAGTTTCTCAGAAAGAACAATCTTAATTGGATTACGACCTTCTACATCACGTATATTCAGTTTTGGAGTATCTGTATTGATAGTATTAGCACCTGCTAATATAGCTTGGTGTGTAGCTCTTAGTTGATGTACTAATGCGTTATTTACAATATCACTTATTTTAGCAGAACGCTTATCGTCAGTATCTCTGGCCATAAAACCGTTGGCTGTTTCAGCCCACTTGAGAGTCACGAATGGTAGCTGAGTAGTATGTGCTTTGATAAATTTCTTATTGAGTGCTTTACACGCATCTTCCAAAATTCCCACACTTATATTTATGCCTGCTTCTAGCAGTTTTTTCATTCCCTTTCCGCATACTTTACTATTAGGATCTAGCATGCCTATCACTACTCTTTTGGGTTTTTTATCTACCAATAGATTTGCACACGGAGGAGTTTTACCATAATGGGAGCAAGGCTCTAAACTTACATATACCGTGCATTTAGTGCTATCTATATACTCTGGTAGATTCTTAAATGCATTGACTTCTGCGTGAGCATCCCCATATCTATGATGATAACCCTCTGCTACTATTTCACCTTTATACACTATTACACAACCTACCATAGGATTAGGAGCGGTGTAGAGTTCACCCAGAGCAGCTAACTCTAAGCAGCGTAACATGTATTTCTCATCCACTAACAAGGTGCAAAACTAAGGGCAATAGTTGACATAAGTAGGTCAAGTATTATAGAATTTACAAATACCCTCACTTACCTTTGAAAGCTATGCAATTATCACTACTTAAAGCACTCTACACCGATAAGCTAACCAAGCTTTACCGACTAAGTGAGGCGGAGAATATCTTTTATATCGTCCTCTATTACCTAGAAAGGAAATCTAAAACTGCTGTATTACTCGGTCAGGAAACAATGATAGGAGATACCTACGTAGAATTGCTCAGTAATCTGATAGAAGGTAAACCTGTGCAGTATGTGCTTGGCGACGCTCCTTTTTATGGACTAGATTTATACGTAGATGAAAATGTACTGATACCACGTCCCGAGACTGAGGAGCTCGTGCACTGGATACTAGAAGACAATCCAGCCTTTAGCGGTTCTGTGATAGATATAGGAACCGGAAGTGGTTGTATACCTCTAGCATTAAAAAAACATTGGCCACAGGCCCGCTTAAGCGGCTGCGATATAAGTACGGAAGCTCTAGCAGTAGCTCAGCGAAATGGCAAAGAACAAAAGCTAGAGGTCACCTTTTTTTACAAAGACATTCTAAAAGAGGAAATAGATACATATGATATTATTATTAGTAACCCTCCATATATAGCTAAGTCAGAGAAAGATAAAATGCATAAAAACGTATTGGATTATGAGCCTCTTTTAGCCTTATTTGTGGATGATACGGACCCATTATTATTTTATAAGAGAATACTGCAACTCGCTAGTAAAAAGAAGACTACCTGCTATTTTGAGACGAGTGAGTTTTACCGGAATGACCTTGATACTTGGCTTACCCAAAACGAGTATAACTTTGAGTGGAAGCTAGATTTTCAAGAGAAGAATAGAATGCTGAAAGTGATATTTTCAACAGTGATTAAATAGCTATTAAAACTTAAAACATTACGTATTTTTAAAATATTGGCTTCAAATTCGGTGGAGAATTGGTTATGCCATAATGTTGCTCCAGCCTTTATTTTAATTCACCAAGGTTTCATATTCTACAAAAAACTTACGTACACTTAATCCTGTACTTATACGGATTAAGTCATCAAACACCAGGACTGTTCTGATTCTGTATCATCAATTTTGTCGTTATAAATTCCTGTCTGCGGCAAGTTAGGCTTGGCCTAGCAAAGGTTGTGATTTTCAGCCACAAACTGACTGGCTACATTTATGCCTAAAACTTGATGTATATTACTCACAATAATCTCTCGGTCTTAAACCACTCAGTCCGTGTTAAAAATCCCAAAATAGAGCTCTTAATCCTTCATTTCACTCCTTGTAAACCTTAATGCAGTTACCTTGATTAACCATCGATTAACGACAAATCGTTATTCGATGTCTTGTAAGCATCGATTAACTTCTAATTCTCCAGTTTAATGTTTAAAATCATTATCGATAGAGTACTTATTTACTCAAATATCAATCCAAAACATACACTCCTCAATTTATCCCCAATTATGAAGATTATTTGTGGGTATTTTACTGTTGTTATAGCACTAGCATTAGTCTTTTGCTTATAGATTGCACACTTTAAACTAATGTCAAACAGATGAATTCGGAAAACGAGAAAATTATTCCAATTAACATTGAAGAAGAGATGAAAACTGCTTACATCGATTATTCGATGTCAGTTATTGTTTCGCGCGCTCTACCAGACGTGAGAGACGGTCTCAAGCCAGTACATAGAAGGGTGCTGTATGGTATGTCCGATCTGGGACTAGCCAGTAATAGAACCTATAAAAAATCAGCCAGAATAGTAGGAGAGGTCCTAGGTAAATATCACCCGCACGGAGATACTTCTGTGTATGACGCTATGGTGAGAATGGCCCAGAGCTGGAGTCTCCGTTATCCAATGGTAGACGGCCAAGGTAACTTTGGTAGTATAGATGGTGATCCACCAGCAGCTATGAGATATACGGAAGCAAGAATGAGAAAACTTGCCGAAGAGATGCTCGCAGATATAGATAAAGATACTGTAGATTATCGTTCTAACTTTGATGACAGTTTATCTGAACCTACAGTACTTCCAGCACGTATACCGAATCTACTGGTAAACGGAGCATCTGGTATAGCCGTAGGTATGGCTACTAACATGGCTCCTCATAATCTGAGTGAGTGCATAGACGGAACCATAGCATATATAGATAATAATGATATAGATGTAGCAGGACTTATGGAGTATGTGAAAGCTCCAGATTTCCCTACAGGTGGTATTATATATGGTACCGAAGGAGTGAAATCTGCTTTTGAAACGGGTAGAGGACGCATAGTAATGCGAGGAAAAGCAGATTTTGATGTCACAAAAACAGGCAGAGAGCAAATTGTCATTACTGAAGTACCTTTCCAAGTCAGTCCATCCCAAATCATAATAAAAGCAGTAGACTTAGTCAATGATAAGGTTATAGAAGGGATTAGTGAAGTAAGAGACGAGAGTGGTAGACAGGGTCTTCGAATCGTTTTTGATCTTAAAAGAGATGCTGTACCAAATATAGTACTCAATAAATTATACAAATACACACCACTACAGACTAGCTTTAGTGTAAATAATATAGCCCTCGTAAAAGGTAGACCAGAGATGCTAAACCTGCGTGACATGATTCTCCATTATGTGAATCATCGCCACGAAGTGGTAGTTCGTAGAACGGAATACCTACTAAAAGAAGCACTGAAACGTGCTCATATATTAGAAGGACTTACCATAGCTCTAGATAACCTAGATGCAGTGATTAAGCTAATCAGAGCATCTAAAAACGGTGAAGAAGCTCGTGCTGGATTGATGAAGGAGTTTGAACTCTCTGAAATCCAATCCAAAGCTATTCTGGACATGCGTCTACAGAAACTTACTGGTTTAGAAATAAATAAGGTAAGAGCAGAATACGCTGAATTAATGGCGACCATCACAGACCTAAAAGACATTCTAGGAGATGAAGGTAGAAGAATGCAAATCATCAAAGACGAACTTCTGGAAATGAAAGAGAAGTACGGAGATGAGCGTAGAACGTCGATAGAACTAGATGCTGGAGAGATTAATATAGAAGACCTTATAGCAAACGAGGAGATGGTAGTAACTATCTCTAACATGGGCTATATAAAACGTACACCACTTACAGAATACAAGTCCCAAAGTAGGGGTGGAGTAGGTAATAAAGGCGTGAAACATAGAGATAAGGATTATGTAGAGAGTCTATTCGTGACTATGACACATAATTACATTCTATTCTTCACAGAAACCGGTAAATGCTTCTGGATGAAAGTATACGAAATCCCTGTAGGGAGTAAGGTATCTCAAGGTAGAGCTATCCAAAACTTGATAAATATGCCTATAGATGATACTGTAAGAGCCTTCGTAGCTACTGGTAATCTAAAAGATGAGGAATACGTGAACAATAATTTCATCGTAATGTGTACTAAAAATGGTACAATCAAGAAAACATCACTGGAGCAATACTCAAGACCTAGAACAAATGGTATCAATGCCATTACTGTAAAGGATGGAGATCAGTTACTAGAAGCTAAACTTACAGACGGAACCGCAGAAATACTACTAGCTAAGAGAAGTGGTAAGGCGATACGCTTCAATGAAGAAAACGTAAGACCTATGGGACGTACAGCATCAGGAGTAAGAGGTGTGCGACTAGAAAGTGATACAGATGAAGTAATTGGCATGGTTTGTGTAAATTCTAATGAGGAGGATACCACTATCATGGTAGTATCTGAGAAAGGATACGGAAAACGCACGGATATAGACGATTATAGAATTACTGGTAGAGGAGGAAAAGGAGTAAAAACCTTGAGTATAACCGAAAAGACAGGTGCTCTAATCTCCATGAAAGATGTAACTGATGAAAATGATCTAATGATCATAACTAAATTAGGCATCACTATCCGCATGAAAATGGAAGATGTAAGAGTAATGGGAAGAGCCACCCAAGGAGTTAGGCTCATTAAAGTAAGAGACAAGGACGCCATCGCATCTGTAGCCAAAGTACCAAGAGCGGACGAGGAAGATGAAGAACTTGAAGAAACAGAGTTTGAAGATATAGATAATTCCGATACAGATTCTACTGAAACCAAAGAAGAAAATGATACAAAAACAGAAGAAAATGAAGATTAAATTCAATTATATAATCGTACTAGCATCCTTATTTATAGGGATAAATGTAAGTGCACAGAAATTTACGATACAGTCCATGAAAATGGAACTAGAGGATCGTACAAAGACTGATGGTGATAGGGATTACGAAAGCTTGATAAAATGGTCTGAGGAGACTAAAGAACATACCAAGACTTCTAATAATCCGCAGATGTGGTATTATAGAGGTCTTACTTATCTCAAAGTAAGCAACTTGAATAATGAGCTGAGTAAAGCTCATCCAGATGCCATATATATCGCACATGATGCATTTCAAAATGCTTTAGAGACAGATGCGAAGAAAAGAGTGACTGAGGACTCAGAAGCTAATCTACTCAATGTAGCCATAGGTCTATATAACAAAGGGTATACCGCATACCAAACAGAAGAGTATCAGGAATCTTATAGGAACTTTGAGATGGCGGTACCTCTGATGAAGTATGATACTGAAGGACAACTGAAACGTAATAATCTGACAGCAGAAGTACTGGAGCAAATGATGGCGTTCTCAGCTATGAACGGTGGGGAAGACGAAAAAGCTAAAAAGGCACTTCAAGTTTTAGTAGATAAAGGTACCGCTGAAGGGAGTATCTATGCGAACTTAGCTAAACTTCAACTCAAAGGTGGCGATACCACTGCTGCACTAAGTACAATCATGAGTGGTAAAGACATGAATGAGGCAGATAAAACGCTAATTAACATGGAATTAGATATCTACCTCAAGCAAGGTCGAAGTAAAGAACTTATTGAAAAACTGAACGGTGCTATAGCGGATGATCCCGGTAATACTATATATTACTTTGCCAGAGCCATAAGCTACGAAGGATTGGGTGAAAATGATAAAGCAGTAGCTGATTATGACAAAATACTAGAAATAAATCCTGAATACTTCGATGCTTCATATAATAAAGGAGTAATATATCTTAACAGGGTGGCTGAAATAGTAGAAGAACTGAATGGAGTATACAAGCCGAGTATCATCGAAAAAAGTGAGGCTGAAATAAATATAGAGTATAAAAAAGCGATAGTAGAATTCGAAAATGTATTCAATAACAATGACGATATGCCGCAGGCGGATAAAGTATTATTAGCAGGTACGATGAAAAAGATATATGCTAGACTAGAGAAAATGGAAAAGTACGCAGAAATGAAATCTTTTATAGAATCCAATTAATTATACTAGATTTGTATAACGAAAACATTTAAGACTGTTATTAACCATAACATCGGAATCGGGAGTGACTCAAAGAGCTCCCTTTTCTTTTAGCTTCATCTACTTAACATAATATAAATTATAGGCAGAAGAGTATACAGAATAAGTCTGCAAGTATTTATATAATATTCTAAATTCGTGGCATGTTATTAGCATTCAGAATAATCAGTTACTTAGAGGGTATTTCATATTTACTTCTTTTAGGCGTAGGTGTGCCGCTTAAGTATTTGGCTGAAGACCCAAGCTGGGTAAAATCTCTAGGAATGCCACACGGACTCTTATTCGTAGCTTATATTTTCTTAGCCATTGTTATTCGACAGTTTAAAAACTGGGATGCGAAAACTATGGTAATCGTTCTACTGGCTTCGATTATTCCATTTGGGACATTTTACGTAGATAAAAAGTACTTATAGTTATGGTTTTATATATGTCCATGAAATTTCACCACTGTAATCATCTCCAGTAATCGCTTTAGGATTGTTTGCAGCTGCTATTACTATTTTATCAATTACACTTCCACTTAGATACCAAGTGAATCCCTAGTATAAGTTAACATAATCATGTCTCATATCTTAAGTTAGTCTTTTGCCACGAAATTATATTAAATAACTCTAAACTCAGGTTAGAGTTATTTTGTTCTACTTTTGAACCCATGGCTATTTTCAACGGCATTCTTACTGGAATGGGAACCATCGTATTCTTGGGTCCAGTATTTTTTACGCTGCTAAAAAATGCCATACAAAAAGGGATAACCGCAGGGTTACTTACTGCACTCGGTATAGTAGTAAGTGATATAGTCATAGCTGCTATCTGTTACTACGTTGCTGCTGATTTTATCAATGAATATATCCATCTGCCCGTAGTTAAATTTTTAGCGGCCTCTATCCTACTCAGTTTTGGATTTATATTTTATACCAGACCCATTACACATCTAAAAGAATCATCTTCAACTCAGAAAAAAGGGTATTTCGTATCTTTCGGACAAGGGTTTATTGTGAATTTTGCAAATCCTACGGTATTTGTAATTTGGATGGGATTTGTCACTTTAGCACAAACTATGTATAGCACGGTATCTGACGTTTACCTCTATATGCTCGGCATACTAATTGGTATTTTTGCCACAGATTCGGCTAAGGCCTTTGGAGCAGCATACTTAGTACCTCATCTAAAATCACACCTATTGATTTATTTATTTCGGATTATAGGTATCATCATTGCTTGTTTTGGTGTTTACCTTATCTATTTAGGCATAGTGCAATGCACCGAGTTATAATCATTACTTTTAACTGCTATTCTTAGCTAAGCTTCTACTAAAATCATTAAATGACAATTTATATAACTCATAGATATACATCTACCTGTTTAAAAGCTATTCTTCTAACAAACCAACGTACTTAGAGATTATATCAAATGATACACCAGATGTGTATCTATATTTTATTTACCCCAGATTCTATTCCACAAGGTGCTAAGCATCTTATTCACTTGGTCAGCATCTAGTTCCGGACGTTGTGCGGAGGCTTTAACTCCTTCGGGAGTCTCCGTAAGCTGATAACCAAAACTATACAATGGTTTTTCTCCTAAGTACATTGGACCAAAGCGGGTATCATTATACACTAGTGTATCAGGATTATCGTTATCAATTACATACCAGCCTTTTGATAGGAAATTTAGTCTATCAAGTACATCATCACCCGAGTACCGATTCACAAGATTATGATTGGTCTTTATGGTATAAAATTCGACTTCTTTATTCTTATCAAATATAGAATACAGACCAGAATATAATACTGTATCTCCATCTGCTGTGGCACTCCACAGAAAGGTATTCATAGGTGTAGGTACTGTTGTTAATCGACTGTACACTATGCCTTTAGATTTTAAATTGTCCTCAAAAACATTAAAAGTATACCACTTAACACCTAGAGCCCAAATCATATATAAACTACTTATGGCTATCCCTGTCCAGTTCAAATATGTACGAGTGCTCGACTGCCTATGGTAACACATTGCTATAATAACACACACTAAAAAAGGAACGGTATACAAAGGATCTACAACAAATATATTATTCCATGCAAACTTGTGTGGCAATGGCCACAAAAGCTGAGTACCCCAGGTAGTGTGACAATCTAGCAGCGGATGAGTAAACAGACTCCAAAAAAATAGCTTAGTCCAATCGCGTTTGGTCGCTTTATCAGAATCATACTTATTTTTTAGAATAAAATAAAGGCAGACAGTAAATACTATGGAAAGTACACCAATGACCCAAGGATTTCCTGAACTGAGAGCAGGATAGGCTAATATAGCTCCTACTAATGTGGCCAATAAAATCTTCTCTTTCTTGACCAATATCCACGCCAACAGAGGTGCAAAAATTACACTGAATAGTATACTGTGTGAGAACCCTCTATGAAGTTCATTCGCTTTTAGCGAATCGAAAATAAGCGATTGATAAACGTCTAAATCCGGTATAGTGCCGGCTACAGCACCCCAAAGCATAGCTTTATTTCCTACCTTTCTGCCGAGCAGTACCTCTCCTACTGCAGCACCTAATACTATCTGAGTAAGCGAGTCCATTTATGCTTCGTAGTATTCTGCTTTGAACGGTTTTCTAAGATTAAAATCATTGGGTTTTAGCTTCTGTATGAATGGTCGAAGTAAAGCATTGGTCACCTTATTTCTATGCTTGGCATAAAACTTCATTTCTACTGGCTGAGCTCCTACTCCACTTTTTATCTCTTCTGCCGTACGTCCTATTTTTACTTGCTTAGCACCTATTTCTATAGCATGCTGCACAAAGTCATATAACATACGCTGGTAAACCGCATATTCCTGATTATAATCATAATCTAATCCTATAAAATTACCATCTAATACTTCACCAAATGATGTGGCAGTGCTAAAGCCGATAAGTTTATCTCCCAAATAATAACCTTTGAAGTAAAACTGATGGCCTAAAGCTTTCTTAATCTCTAGAAGTGTTTTAGCGTTCAGTCTACCAAAACTGAAGTTCGCTTTATCCACTATTATAGTATACAGCTCATCTATTTCTTGTAATCTTTTTTCTATCATTGGGATATCAAAATTGATTGCAGTCAGTTTTTCAGACTTTTTGAATATGCCCTTTGCTTTGGTCCTAAACTTAGAGTTCATATCTGAAAGATAGTGATCAAAACTAGTCCAAGAGGAGTCTAGTGTGAGTACCATATTCACATCGATATTAATCTCACAGTAGCCTTTTTCCTTCAGATATGCTATGTTTTTAAATGATTCTGGCCAAAACTCCTTAATAAGTGTAATGGCTATCTTCTTACCTTCTTTATGAGCAGAGGTGTCCACTTCATCTACTGCACTGGTGACGAGATCGAGACCCAATTTATTATCTATACTCGGCAGAAAGTAATACCCATTCTCACCACTAGCAAAAGCATTTCCACAGATTAGGATACGAACGTCTATATTATTCATTATACTTTTTGGAAGTAATCCACCTATTCTTTCTGCTAGTGCATCTTTATTTATGTCATTACCACCTATTTTTATGATTTGACAGTATCCTATGCCAATGGGCTTATTATCTTCAGAGTAAAATTGAAAATACCTGAATGAGTAGTCAAGTAATGCCTTCTCTAGGGAAGCTAGATAAGGGATACTTAGGTAAATATTTTCACTTTGAATTACGGCATTCCACGATATCTTATCTACTTGGGATATAGATGTGTGAATGACTGTTTTATCCACTAGCTGCTGGGCTAATGGTCTATCGCATTGTGCTATCAATTACTTAAGAATACTTTGAATATGATTATCTAAAACACTAAATATCTTCTCTTTGTTTTCTGTAACATCAAAAACAACCTTTAAATCTTTATCTATTACAAGTACCTGCGGAAAGTGTTTGGTAATACCTGTTTTGAGCTGATCACTATATTTTTTGGAATCTACTATGTGTGTGAAGTTGAATGGAAATCTTTTAAGAGATTTTCTTACGGTAGCTTCATCCTCATCACTCAAGGCTAAAAAATTCACTTTTTCATTGTTTTTATACTTTTCTACTAAATCATTCAACTCTGGTATTTCTCGTATACAATCTCCACACCATGTAGCCCATACCACTACTATGGTAGCCTCTCCATTTAAATCATTTTGTGTGATGGTTTGTTTATCTATACTAATAAAACTGAAATCGGGGATTCGTTTACCGTCATTATTGTTACACGCAAAAATAGACATCATTAAAAATAATATACTTAGTTTAAACATTGATTTATCCTTCGATTTTAGAACTATTAAACGAAAGAGAGCAGAAACTTCGACAAGAATATCAAACTTTCTGCTCTCTAATATTTTATCACATAAATTACTATTACTTCAATACGTGTATTTCACCGTTGCGATAGTACCATTTGGTCTGTTTAGGGTTTGTATATTGAACAAGATAAAGATATACTCCTTGCGGTACAGGCTTACCTTTATATGTTCCGTCCCATCTATCATTGACATCAGAAGCAGCATATATAAGCTCTCCCCATCTATTGTATATTGTTAATTTAAGTTGAAATACTCCTTGAGTAAGACCACCTAGTCCATAGGTATCATTTATTCCATCACCATTGGGAGAAAAACCGTTGGGTATGTGCACAAAGAGATCTGCATTCACATAGATCAATTTACTTATATCATCTTCACATCCTTTATCATTTACTACAGTCAGTGTGACATTATACTCTCCCGAATCTAAAAACTGGTGTTCTGCCAATATCCCGGTATAATAGCCACCATCACTGGTAGTCCAGTCCCATTGGACTACATCTGTACTAGAAGAATCTTTAAATGTAACAAATTCTGTGAGTGTGCTTGGCTCTAATGGCGTAAACCTAAAGTCTGCACTAGGCAGATTAAATATGCGTATAGGATTAGATATAGCTATAGAATCTCTGCAACCTTGATCACTCTCGGCTGCTATGCTCACGGTATAAGTACCTGGTGTTCCGTATACATGAGTATTGGATTGATTTACAGTACCATCACCCCAAGTATAAGTAGTTTTACTAATTGCACCTGTAGAGATAGTACTCTTATTAATCACCTCAGCATCAAATGGAATACAACCGCTGTCTACTGCTAACTGGACATCCAATATTGGTAATGGGTGAATAGAAACAGCACGGGTAAGCGTATCTTTGCAACTTCTGTCACTTTCACTTATAAGACGAATAAGGTAATCTCCAAATGTGGGGAATGTATATAATACTGTGTTACTAGTGTAGTCTGCACCATCTATAGTCCATAGTATAGAAGGTACACTACCCGTAGATACTACACTAGCATTAGTGAAGGTAGTATTCTCTCCAAAACATTGATTAGCAGAATTAAATGAAGCATTTGGCGTAGGGTACACAGTAGCAGATTTCTGAATGCTATCTATACAACCATTCACACTACTTACTTTTAATTTAATATCATAATCCCCTGCTCCAGAAGTACTAATTATTGGGTTCTGTTCTGTAGAGCTACTTGCTCCATTTATATACCATTGATATCCATTAACAGTGCCTGGTGCTGAGATTGTACTATTATCCAAAGGGAGGATGTTTTCACCATCGCACACATTTGACACTAGGAAGTCAGCACTCGGACTTACGTAAGCTTCAAAACTGTCCAATAAGGAAATCGCACACCCGTTTTTAGTCCTCACATCCAGATTAACTTTATAAATACCTGCCGGTGTAGCATTATAACTTGTAATAAAGCCAGAGCCGATAACATTACCTTCCACTGTCCAACTATAAGAGGAAAAACTGTCTAAACCAAGGCTATTATTCGAGCTAAATATTTGACTAGTCCCCTCACACACATCTGCAATGTTAAGGCTAACAATCTCAGGATTAGTGATTAATACGTTAATAGTAGTATCTGATACACAACCTAAATCTGAGGTAGCCGTAAGCATAACACTCTTTTGACCTAAACTAGCGTACTGGATTGTATTAGCATAACCTGTACCAGTCATACCATCATCAAAATCCCAAGCTAAGGTGTACGTGCCAGATGATAAAGATGAAACGTCTAAAAATGAAGTACTATCGCTCAAACATAGGCCAGACACCGTAAATAGTGCTACTGGAAGAGGATCTACCTCTACTATTTTGGTAAATGTGTCAGTACAAAAGCTATCCTGCTCCATGACCAGCTGCACAGTAAATGAGCCGACATTACCAAATATAGATGAGTAGTTATATGTAAATGCCGTATCTGGTTCAGATGTATACCAAGTTGTATCTGTATAGTTGCCCCCATCTTTGGTACTTGTATTTAAGAAAATATTCCCTTCACCAAAACAAGTGTCGTTATAACTAAATGATACGTCCATACGTGGATATTTATACAGCTCTTTTGTTACGGTATCTCTACACCCACTATCAGAAACCACATATAGTGTAATCTCGTACCTTCCACTATCCTGAAAGTAGTGACTAGGGTTTTCATCCAAAGAACCAGAAAAATCACTGTACTCCCATCTGTGCGTATCAATATCTCCAGTCAATAAAAATGACTGATCAAATAAGTAAGTGCTGTCATAAAAACAAGCATCTGAAATATCAAAATTTGCTATTGGAATAGGATTAACCATCAATGAATCTACTAGGGTATCCTTACATTGATTATTTGTGATTACCTCCATACTCACCTCAAACTTACCTGTAGTATCAAATAAGTGAGAAACAGGATTTCCATATTTCAAGCCGCCAGCTCCTTGTATATTCCAAATGGATATTAACTTAGTCTCTGGTGAGGGCATAATACTTTGGTCTGTAAAAATAGCAGTCAAACTATCGCAAAGATTTGTTTTACTAAAGCGAGCAATAGGTTTACCATATATTCTCACTTCTACGAATGCAGAATCATAATTAGAACAACCATCAAAAGACGGTTTATATGTATATAGCTTAGCTAAATAAGTACCTGTATCGGCATATAAATGTGACGGGTTCTGTATAGAGTCGATAACGCCATCACCAAAATCCCATTCCCAACGTACCACCGCGTACTCAGCTTCTCCTGTAAATCTAGTTGACCTTCCTATACAGTTAGTTACCTTACCATTTTGGGTACTATTGGCCACTTTAGCTTGAGCAGTAAGGTCTATCACGTTAGCACCTGCCGCATATCCATAACTTTCATATCTACCTTCACCATAAGCTGTAGCTATAAATCCAACGTTAGCGGTGAGTCTGTGATTACCTTTACTCACAGATATTCTTGTATAGCTGTAAGACGCATTTCCGGGCACAGTAGTAAAAGTAGCAGTATTACCATCTATTCTAAAACTAGATGCTGCATATCCAGGTATAACTACATTGATGTAGTGATTATCAATATCTGCAAATTCACTGCTATACACAGTAATATCCTTGAGTGTTTGTTCTAAGGGATTTAATACTGTCATTGAAGGGTCACCAGTTCTATTCCCTCCGCCATCACAACGTGCAGTTCGCTGATACTGCACTGCCATAATCGGCTTATTACTTTGGCAATACCTAATGGCACTTTCGTCATCAATCTGAGCAAATTCTCCCCTATCTAAATTAAAAATATCTGGAGGTCCGGATTTAAAGACTACTACTTCAGTACCGTCCTCTTGGGCAATAAATCTAAAATCATCACCACTTCTTCCTAAAGAAGGAACGAGTATAAATCGTTTTCCCCAAGAGTTTATCGGGAACATTTGCTCATATAAATTATCTCCAGAATTGAATCCTCCCGAGCAACCACTCCCTACCCTTGCATACGAACTACCGGTAAATACTGCTATTTTACGACAATTTGCAGTGATACCTGTATCTATAACTTCGAAAGAAGTCCCTGTCACGTCATCAGATGATGAAGCACCAAAACCATAACCCTGATATATTTCACCTTCATCTAAAGTAACTTCAAATGCTGTACTCGCAGGAAGTGAGCCAGTGCTCGCAGTAGCTGTACCTTTTTGAATAGCAATTTTAGGAGTAATCCTGACTACGGTGCTGTCCTGAGTACCCACTATCAGGAAAGTACTTCTTCCTCTTGTACTAGAAGCTGAACTTTGATAGTATGACGCAGCAAAATATTCTTTTCCTAAAGTTCTTGTAGGCAATACTAATGTAGCGTCTGACTGGTTACCCAGATACTGATGTGCGTAAACTACAATATTATCATCTGAAACTATTTTTACCCCTTTTGAGGTTATACAATCAGAGCATCCGTTATATGCTACAGAACTCGGAATAGTTACAACCGTTAGATTATTTGCCGTAACAGAAAAGTTAGAGGACCAACTTTCTCCCGGCACGCTGACTGTTCCATTTGTATTTGAATCTGAAGTGATGTACAGCGAATGTCCTGCACTAGTCCCTTCATAATGAAACATAAATCCAACCCAGAATTCTACTCCTTTATTAGATTTAGATTGTGCAACAGAATACAGAGATGAGCTTATACACAGCAGTAATACGAGGGTTTTAAAAAATATCAATCTTCTCATTTATGAATTATACTATTAGACATTTAATTACGGATTTTAGCAAATAAACGTAAAATTAACGATTAGTGTAGGTCATATTTTACACCTTCTTCCAAAATGCAGGAGTAAGCAGAATTAAAACAGTGAATAGCTCTAATCTACCTAATAGCATGAGAAAGGACAGAAAGACTTGAGCTCCTTCTGAGAAGAAAGAAAAATTATGACTAGGATCTACACCACCTATTCCTGGTCCTATGTTACCTAAACAAGCTATACTAGCCCCTGCAGCTGTCACTATATCATGACCAAACATGGTTATAACAAGTGCCCCCACAATGAAAATAAACAAGTAAATAAAAAAAAATGCAAGCACATTATACACAATAGATTGTTCAACACTCTTTTCATTTATACGAACTGGAATAACTGCACGTGGATGTAAAAGACGCTTAAATTCAATATACCCGTTTTTCAGAATAATGAGATGTCTCACTATCTTTACTCCACCAGCTGTACTACCTGCACTCCCCCCTGTGAACATCAGAAAAAGTATGAGCATATAAGCAAAAGGTGACCATACAGCATAATTAACGGTAGAAAAACCAGTAGTAGTTATAATAGTCACTACCTGAAATATGGAATGGCGAAAGCTTTCTTCAAGATCTTGATTCGTACTTGAATACAAGGTCCCAGAAATAAGGAGTGTAAATACTACTATGATTCCGATGTATGTTTTGAACTCTTCATTTCCAATAACCTTACTAAAAACGCCTTTAACTATGAAATAGAGCATACTGAAATTTATACCACCTACTAGCATAAATGCAGTGATGATATACTCAATAGCTGGTGAATCGAAAGCAGCTACACTAGCATTTTTAGTAGAAAATCCACCGGTGCTCATTGTTGTAAATGAATGATTAACCGCATCTAACCAAGTCATTCCAGCTATTTTTAGCAGTATGGTCTCTACAATAGTCAGTAAAACGTATATAATCCAAAGTCTCTTAGCAGTGTCACCAATCTTAGGATGGAGCTTACTCCCGGATGGACCTGGAGCCTCTGCCATAAATAACTGCATACCTCCTACCCCAAAAAGTGGTAAAAGAGCGACAGTAAGAACTATAATACCCATACCACCTATCCACTGAGTCATGCTTCGCCAAAGCATTACTCCCGCTGGCAAAGCTTCTATATTATTAAGAATACTAGCACCTGTAGTAGTGTACCCAGACATAGTCTCAAAAAATGCTGAAGCAAATGAAGTTATGTTACCACTTAATATAAAAGGCAATGAACCTGTAATACCCAGTATTATCCATCCAAGTGTTACGATGAGATAACCATCCCTTTTAGATAGCTCCTTTTTCTTACTTCTAGTAAGAAACCAAATAATCATTCCGAGATTAGCACTTACAGCAGAAGATATCAGAATAGCATTAAAGTCTCCAGACCCTTGTGCCCAGGATACCGGTAATACTGTAGCCATAAAAATCCCATTGAGCATCATTAATAGCCCTAGAATGTGCAGCACTGTTTTGAAATGAAACATACGGACTAGCTAAATATTTCTAAAGTCTGTTTAATGGAGTCTGGAAGAGCAAATATGACTACTTTATCTCCAGCCTCTATCTGAAATGAATGACTTGCTATCCAAGCATCACTATTTCTTATTATACCTCCTACTATAGCATCCTGTGGCAAGGATAAGTTACTTATAATATTTTTAGTTGCCTTAGAGTTTTGGGATACATGTATTTCTATTACTTCAGCATCTAGTCCATGGATACCTGCTATATTTATAATATCCGCCTGTCTTACATACCTGAAAATATTGTTTGCTGCTATTAATTTCTTGTTGATGAGTGTATCGATACCTATAGTTTGAGAAAGATTTATATAATCCATATTTTCCACCATAGCTATTGTTTTTTTTACCCCATGATTTTTAGCTACCAAACAACTCATTATATTGGTCTCAGAGTTTCCTGTCACTGCTATGAATGCATCCATTTCTGATATATTCTCATCTTCAAGCAAGTGCACATCATGCCCGTCATCATTAATGATAAGAGTTTCAGGTAGCAAGTCTGCTAACTCATTACATCTTTCAGTATTAGAATCTATAAGTTTTACATTTTTCCTTCTACTGAGCTTTTTGGCAGTATTGAAACCTACGTTTCCACCACCCATTATCATTACATTTTTAACTTCATGCTTTTTCTTGCCGCTTATCTCTCTAATCTGTTCTATACCAGTGGGTAAGCATAAGAAGAAAACATGATCATTCACTTCGTAAACAAATTCACCAGTAGGGATAATAGGTTCACCCTGTCTCTCTATAGCTATAGTCTTAAATTTCTGATCGTCATTAAATTGTTTGCAAGCATTCACAGACTTATGAATTAGCTTACTTTCTTCTCCAAGATATACACCAAGAAGCGTCAGTTTGCCAAACTCAAAATCAAATGCATCACTAAAGGAAGATCTTCTTAAAAGTCTTACAATCTCTTTGGAAGCTAGTTCCTCTGGAGAAATAATAACATCAATTCCTAGTCTACCTAAATCTAGCCTATCTTTCAGTTTAAGAAACTCTGAGTTATGAACCCGAGCTATTGTCTTTTTAGCACCGAGCTGCTTACCCAGAGTAGCTATAGTAAGATTAGTAGTCTCAGAAGAAGTTACTGCTATTAGCAGATCAGCATCCGCTACTCCTGCCTTATCTAGTACGCTGAGAGAATATGCATTGCCGTGTATCGTAAGTAGATCCATCTCAGAATCAGCTCTGTTGAGTATCTTGGCCCTTGTATCTATAAGTACTATGGAGTGTGACTCTTTAGTAAGTAGTTTTGCCAAGTGATAACCAACTTCGCCTGCTCCAGCTATTAATATCTTCATTAGATGATATGCAAATGTATATTTATAATAAAGACATTAAGAGGAGAAATAAAAAATTTGAAATGCTGGCGTAAAACTCAACTCTATAAAAGCTCTAAACAAGTATATCCAAAAAAGAAGATTATTGGTAACCATTCATAAAAATAGTGCTGGCCTAATTATATAATTACACGGATCGTGCAAGGCAGATAACAACTGATAAAAAATAGAATTAAAAAAAAGTCTTCTGAGGTTTAGGAGCCAATACGTAGGAACAAATAGTTTTCCAAGATTAGCTGCCACATACGACTAAAAATACTGAGTTTTCTAGATTTAGCTATCAGAATTATCTATGACTGCCATCACAGCTCTAGCACTAGCTATCTGCGTACGTATACCATCTTTTTCTACATATACTTTACCTACAGTAAAGACCATTCTACCTCCAGGTTTTTCCACTTCACCTATCGCTATTATCTTGTCTCCATCTCCGGGATTAAGGTAGTCCACGCTAATATTGGCAGTAACTACTCCTTTGCCTAAAGGCATGAGTGTATACGCGGCAAACCCCATCGTAATATCTAGGATAGTAGCCGTAACTCCTCCGTGTACAAAACCGTACTGTTGCTGATGTTTCTGAGCTAAAGTCATCTCTCCCACTATTTTACCAGCTTGTATATCTGTAAGATCAAAACCCATTAGGTGCATAAAGTGTTGACCGTTAAGTTTTTGTCTTATCTTTTTTTTGAAGTTTAAATCTTTAGATTGAAAATTACCCATATAGTTTGGCAAATATAATGAAGCTAGCTACCGCATCAAGGCAACTCTTGCATAGCAAAACAGAGTGAAATCTTCATGAAACTATATCACTAACTATAAAAAAATCACCTAGGCAGACCAAAAAGTGAACAATTTTTATCTCACTTTAAAACTGAACTGATATTCAAAAATTATGACTTCAAAATGTTAATTCTTCGAAGGCACCTCTTAATTCTCCGTAAGCATGTTTCTCTCCTAGCCGTTTTGTGACTTCTAATCCTTTCTGATAGGCTTCTTCCGCTAAATCATCTGTGCCCATACGCTCGTATAACTTACCCAGGTGGTAGTATGTCGCATAATAGTCTGGCTGTTTATCTACCAATCGTTTATAGATAGCTAAGGCGTCAGCATCCTCGCGTAAGACTACAAACTCAGTAGCTAATGCATAATTTAGGAATGCATCATCAGGTGTATCATTTAAAAACGTTTTAATCTGTTCTATTCTAGTGTTAGTTGCCATGTTATTTAGGTCAATTTTTTGTACCTTTGTACTTCAATTTTAATGTAATTTTTTAGAATGAAAATATTAGTGTGTGTAAGTGTAGTACCAGATACTACCACAAAAATTACTTTTACTGACGGTGACACTCTATTTAATAGAGATGGTGTGCAGTTTATAATAAATCCTTATGACGAGTTATCACTGACTAGGGCGTTAGAAATGACAGAAGCTAACGGAGGATCTGTGACTGTAATTACCGTAGGAGAAGCTGAGACAGAGCCGGTTATTAGAAAAGCACTTGCAATGGGTGCTGGAGATGCCATACGTATAGATGCTTCACCTAAAGATGGTATGTACGTAGCAGTACAGATAGCTGAACAGGCCAGAGCAGGTGAGTATGACCTAGTACTAACAGGTAGAGAATCAATAGATTATAATGGTGGACAGGTACAAGGACTTGTAGCAGAGATGCTAGGGTGGCCTTTTATCAATGTAGCCATGGAGTTAGACGCTGAGGATAGCACCATAAAAGCTACTAGAGATATAGATGGTGGTCGAGAGTCTGTGAGTGTGAGTATGCCGTGCGTGGTGAGTGCTCAAAAAGACCTCTGTGAACCACGTATACCAAATATGAGAGGTATAATGATGGCCCGTAGTAAACCACTTAATGTAGTACCTGCTATAGATAAGTATGATTATACTAGCGTAACTAAGTACGAGCTACCTCCTACTAAAAGTGGAGTAAAAATGATAGACGCAGAAAACGCGGAGCAATTAATAGATATTTTACATAACGAAGAGAAATTATTTTAAGATATGGCAGTAGTAGTATTCGCAGAGAGCGACAACGGAGTATATAAAAAATCAAGTTTTGAAGCTGTTACTTATGGAAAAGACTTAGCTATCAAGTTGGGTACAGAATGTATCGCTTTATCTATAGGAGAAAAAGGACCTGAAAACTTAGGTAAATATGGAGCCGATAAAGAACTAAACGTTACTGGCGAAGCATTTGAAACTTTTAGTCCTCAGGCATATTCAAAGGCAATAAGTGAAATATCATCTACATACAACGGAGATATTATTGTTATTTCTCAAACGTACACAGGTAAATCTGTAGCTCCTTTGGTAGCTGTAAAAATTGACGCAGCCTTGGTAACTGGTGTGGTAGATATGGTTAACACAGATGGCGGATTTACTGTGAAAAAGACAAGTTTTTCAAGTAAAGCTATAGCCCACGTATCCCTCAATCATAGTAATAAAGTCCTTACCATAATACCAAACACTTACATGATAAAACAAGACGGAGATGATGTATCTGCCGAATCTGCAAGTGTATCTGTAAGTTCTAGTGATATAAATACTACGATAACATCTACCAATAGAGAAATAGGTAAGATACCATTAACTGAAGCAGAGTTAGTCGTATCAGCTGGTCGAGGTCTAAAAGGAGTAGAAAACTGGCACCTTGTGGAGGATCTTGCTGAAGCTTTAGGCGCAGCTACAGCTTGTAGTAAGCCCGTAAGTGATATGGAGTGGAGACCACACAGCGAGCACGTAGGACAGACAGGTATCACTATTAAGCCAAATTTATATATAGCTGCTGGGATATCTGGAGCTATACAGCATCTTGCTGGAGTAGGCAGTAGTAAAGTAATCTGTGTGATTAATACAGACCCCGAGGCACCTTTCTTTAAGGCAGCTGATTATGGTATCGTAGGTGACGTATTTGATGTGTTGCCTAGACTAATAAAACGCGTAAAAGAAGTAAAAGGACTAGCTTAGAGAGCTATCTAATTGCTATGGGTAAAAAAATACAACTAAATATAATTGGCCTCACAGCAGGTCACTCTCAACGTAATAGTTACACTCTAATACTTGGAGAAGAAGAAGGTGAACTGAAACTTCCTATAGTTATAGGAAGCTATGAGGCACAGTCTATAGCTCTCATTATAGAAGGATTAAAACCTCAGCGACCGCTTACGCATGATCTTATGTTTGATACTTTTGAAAAATATGGGATAAAACTAACAGAAGTAGTCATAGATAAACTTGAAGAAGGTGTTTTTTATGCGAAACTAATCACTGATCAGCATGGGGACAGATACAGTATAGATTCCCGCACTAGTGACGCCATAGCTCTTGCTCTGAGAGCTAAATGTCCTATATATACCTACAAAACCATCCTAGATGACGCAGGCATAATCTATAACAAAGACGAAATAGAACTAGATGAGCCTGAGCACATAGCTGAGGAAAAAGTGAAACCTTCTAAAGCTTCTACTTTAAATTCACTCAGCCTCAATGAGCTGAATGTAGAGCTAGATAAAGCAATACAAGTAGAAGATTATGATAAGGCAGCTCTTTTAAGAGATGAGATAAAAAGGCGAGAGTGACTTTGTCATGAAATTTCAAAAAAAAAGCGGCTTTGGCCGCTTTTTTTTTGAAATTTATAAATTCTAGTTCTTAATCACTTTAAAAGTACCTTGCTTTCCATTTTTATCGATAGTAAGCAGGTAGACGCCACTAGTGAGATCTCGGACATTAACATAGGTGGATGATTTTGACTCACCTTTCAACAGCTCTTTCCCTGTTATTGTACATAGACGATATGTGAAAGGTTCATCTTCCTGCGTACGTATGAATAATCTATTTTGAGTAGGATTCGGATAAACAGTAAGTCCACTCAATACTAACTTACTACTACTATTCACAATACTTTCACCTTCTATACGTGTAGTTACTAAGGTAGAACTCTGACCATCTATGCCATAAGAAGCGGTGACTTTATTTACTAAGAGTACAGCATCTACCAGCTTGACATCGTCTATAAACCATCCTGCACCTCCTTGAGCTCCGTCCGTAGCAAATCTAAAACGTACTTCCACTACCTTCTCAGCATAATTACTTAAATCTATAATTGATTCAACATATCGGGTAGAATTTCCCGTGAATGAGGCTCTTCCAGAAATTGCACTCTGTGGATTTTCTTGTATCTGTTTCGTATAGCCATTTTGAGTGAATAGACTCGCTGCGTCAATCCAGCTACCTCCTTCTTCTCTTACCTCTACTACTCCTCCATCCCATGTATCCTCA
Source organism: uncultured bacterium (assembly GCA_963933305.1). Lineage (GTDB taxonomy): Bacteria > Bacteroidota > Bacteroidia > NS11-12g > UBA9320 > UBA9320. Next base: position 18,670 of record CAWVTM010000001.1, on the reverse strand, counting down.
CTATTGATAAAATGACTGAAAGATAAAATAGGTGAAACTGTTTCTGCTAAATCATATGAATGTTCTAAATAGTAATCTGACGACTCTTCTGCATTAGCTACAAACCAAGAATTAGCGCCACTCAAAGGATTTGTACTAGCAATTTTCCACCCATTTACTCCTAATTGATTCTGTATTCTCCACTCTCCTTCACCGTTTTCTATATCATCTTCCATAAGCACTTTAGAGACTGACAGAAATTTAGGAATAACCGTGTAGGAACACTTAAACGAGTCTCCTGCGGAGATGCTGTCTAGCTCCATACTTAGTACATTTCCAGTTAGCGTATAATCACAACTTAGACTACTTTCTACTAACTCAACATTAGTGTTTAAAGTATCTCTAATGGTAATATTAGCCACTACAGATGAGGTAAGATTAGCTGCACTGATAGCATATCTCAGTTCTTGATCATTGATGCTGACAGGTATTGTCACCTTTTTCATTTTAAGACTATAGAGCAGATAAGAGGGTATTTTATAATCCTCATCGCCATCTCCTATATCATCTGTATTTCCTTGCACTGCGTCTACGCCTAAACCTCTTCGAGCGAATACTTCCCAAATAAGGAGCTCGTTAGCTCCACCATTATTTAGCTTATCAGCTAGTATAATAGCATTTCTCCCATCTATGAAGCCAGGATTGCACGGCTGGAGCTTTAGTCCATCAATAACTAACTGCATAGCCGTATTATTACCACCAGTGCCGGTATATATGTTACTATCATACCCATACTCATCTATCATAGCCCAATAAAGGTCCCACAGCATACTGCACCACACGCTTCCTACTCCATGAGGAACTGAAAAACGTTTAATATCGTCATATCTATACGGACTTGCATTTATATCAGCTGAATAAGGATAGGGACGAATACCTCCACCGGTAATAGGCTCATTAGTCACATATGTTCCTATTCCTCTCACATCACTAGCTTGATCTCCTGGCTCGTGAGTCATCACGAGAGCAAAGAAATCACTCCACCCCTCACCCATTTGCTCCTCATTTCTAAGGCAGCTACTAGATGCTGGTCCACCTGTGAGTCTATTACTGATGCCGTGTCCATACTCATGAGCTATGATACCGTTATCAAAGTCACTATCGAATACAGATGCTGCTAGATTACTTGAATCATACAAACTTACATTTACTGATCCGTTACGTAATGCAGCTTTAATAGCATTCCCAGCTGAAAGCGTTATTAATACCGATGGAATAGTTATAGAGTTGTCAGAACCTCCCATTTGGATTGGATTCTCGTCATCACTATAGATAACTACTGCTACTGCACCAGCATCTTGAGCATTTTTAACCTTTACAGTAAAGTTGCAAGTTCTACGTTCTATTAAAGCTATATTTCCAGCTACATTACTACTATTTATAAAGGTATTACACCCTCTCTCTGATTCTGCGCCTCCATCATTTGCCAATACTAAATTACCAACTATAGGCATAGTGGTTAAGACTGGACCAAAACCTGCTTTATTCGCTAGGTACTTGCCTTTAGAAGCACTTGGAGAATTAATTTGAAAATAATCACCTCCTGGACTAGAATTCCAAATATACATCTGCATTCTAGGGTTAAATCCATCTGGAGGAGTACTCATATTCGCATTATTAGTACCACTGCCATCTTGAGCGTCTGCATTTACAGCATCGTTTCCAATTCCACCATTCCCATAATTATTAGTTTGAAAATTGCCTGAAGCTTCATCAAAACCGTAGTGCCACCATACATCATGCATAACGTTATTAGCATAAAATAAGTTAATAGTAGAGGCTTCTAAATAGTTTGCGGCACTCTGTCTCTTATCATATGGAGCTGTAAAAGCAAGTGTACTTCCTCCACTGGGTGAAGCTCCCGGAATATCATCATCATCCTTATCATCACTAGCATATACATTATTACCTTGGGTTATGGTATACTCGGCACCGTCTACACCGTTATCATCATGCCATCCAAATGGTGAAGCATCATCATCCTGTGGATTTAAAACTATGCTTCTATTGCCGTGATTAGGACTTTCTATGGGAAAAGCAAAAACTTGATAACTCGCATTTGAAGCTTTTTTACTCTTCAAGTGTACAGCAGGTTTGCTAGGCACTGTATTCTTATTTAATTTAGATGCTGGATGTGGTATAGCACATTGAGTAACCCAGTCATTGCGGTTTAGTATTTTGCCGGTGGTAGCATCTATACGCGTGTTATACCAGTGTTTGTGATTTTTTTCATACATGCTTACCTCATAGATAGGCAGTATATCTGCTCCTGAAACGATCCACATCTGTGTTATTTTAACAGGCTCATCGCTAAGTTGTACGTCTCTAATCTCAAATTGTCCTTTTCCTATCTCCATAGGTAATATAGGTACTATAAAATCTAATTTAGCGACCCTGTAGAGTGCGTCATTAGGTGTGAAAACAAACTCAGAACTTTTTAAACGATTCTCAGCGTTTACAGCTATGTTATAATTGGCAGAAGTGACTACACCGTCAATTATGACTGCAGAAAATTCTGTATTGAATATAGGAAGTCCGTTCAGCATCTGTTGACCATAGTAAACCCTCCCTCCATTAGAAAGTGGTACATCACTTTCTAATGCAATATGGGGAGAGTATCCTTGTTTATTAATTTTAGCATTTATATCTGCCAGAATTATTTCCTCAGAATCTTGACCAAAGCCAGCCAAGACACTAAACAGCAAGAGTGATAATAACAATATTTTATTCATTAATTTAATTTAAAAAGTGCAATTTACTTCTATTATACGTGTATTTAACCTTTGAGAGCTGCTATAGTTCTTCTCAATACTGATATTTTACTTTCCATAGACTTAGCGTAACGCTTATGCTCGTCCTCCAAGAGTATCAATGCACTCTCTAGCTCTTCTGCTATGTCACTATCTAATCCATCTCTGTACATCTGACCCTTACCAGTAAGTATCCATTCTGCATTTATAGTTGGAAAAGCTTTAATAATTTGTTCTACCGCAGTGAGGCTTACCTTATTCCTACCTGAACTTATATGGGATAATATTACTGTACTTATCCCTGTAGCCTTACTGAAGTCAGATTTACTATTGGAAGTTTTGTCTATTAGCGTCTCTACTCTCTTATTAATACTCATAATTTAATTAACAAATGTAAACCTATTAACATTTGTTAAATTAACATTTGTTAAACATATTTTGTCGTTTAGATATTTATTCACCTAAAATTCTCTTTTGTTTTAAGATGCAAACTACTGATTGTTAACGTATTAAAAGCTGGTTATTAACAAATATTAATAACCTGACAAATAGTATTATTTCATTGTGACATAAAGATTTCTACCTTTGTGATTAGGTTTATAAAACAGATGAAAAAGCAGGATATAATTTTACTTACAGCACTACTAGTAGCACTTACATTGATTAGAGTTTTCTTTCAGATACCAAATTTTAATCCACTCGGAGCTATCGCTCTAATGGGCGGAGTTTTATTTAGTTCTAAGATATTGAGATGGGTAGTTCCTATGGGAGCATTATTACTAGGAGACATATTATTAGGGTTATCCTCTCCTATGTATATGGATTATATGCTTAGTCTAGACTTCTTATTTGTGTATGCTTCATTTGCCGCTATAATTTTACTTGGAACATTCTTATCCAAAAATGCGTCTCTCAGCAAAGTACTCGGAGGCAGTATAGTTGCAGCAGTTGCATTCTTTCTGATAAGTAATGCAGGTTCATGGATTACGATGCCTCAGTACACTAAGGATTTCGCTGGACTAATGACTTCTTATGAGTTAGCTCTTCCATTTTTTAGGGCAACACTAGTTAGTCAGATAGTGTTTAGTCTGAGTATTTATTTGGCATACAACTTAGCTACCAGTAGAAAAGTAGCTATCGCCTAAAATTATCCTAGATCACCTAGAAATTATTAGTCTTTAGGCTTCTTTTTTAGGTGAGCAATGCAAGTAAGCGTACCCATCTTATGAATTATTTTTTGATCGTCTCAAACTCTTGGATTATCAATCCTGCACGTAGTTTGGGTTCTATATAGGTAGACTTAGGGGGCATAGTATCATTCTGATCAGCTACAAGTCTTACCTCACTGAAGTTACAAGCCTTCGTGGTTATAGCTAGGCTATACGTATCTGCATCTATTAATTTTTTAAGCAAATTCTCTCCAGCGGTATGTGGATGAAAGCTAATCTGACTGTCTATACGGCTATCAGCAATCTTGAAAATTTCTCTCACTACATAATTTTCTAGAATCTGAACATCAGGTAAATCAGAAGATTCTTTGAGTTTTAGTTGATACCAATGCTTACCAACGTATAATCCAAACTCATTTCTGTTTTTGATCTCATAAAGTGAATCAACAGATATACTGACCTCAAACTTATGCGATAGTGCAGTAATTATATCTTGTGTAGATAGACTAGTTACCGGCTTAATGAGTCTGTGAAATGGTAGTATTTCTAAATCCTCCTCGTGCATTATACAGCACATAGATTTATTATTATCTAAAGTAGTTACGTTAGCATTAAAATCTCTTGTAGAAGCAGACCTATGATGACCGTCAGCTATGTAAAGATTATCTATAGCAGTTATCGCCGCTTGCATCTCTGCTAACTGTATTTTGTCACTTATCTTATATATTATGTGACGTTTATCATCCACAGTAGTAAAAGAGTACAGTAGCTGTGCATTCGTTACATCTAAGGGCACAGCACCATTATGAGCTAACAGTGTAGGCTCTCCCATTACTTTAGTAGTTTTAAATAGTTCTACTAGAAACTTTAATCTACTGGGTCTAATTTCTTCGTGCTTTTTTATCTTATTTGCTTTATAGTCCTCTACAGAACATAAAGCTATTAGGCCTTTAAATATTTTTCCATCTTTTCTAATTTGTTCGTAGATATAAAAAGAGTCTTCCTCTTCTCTTATGAACACACCTTTGGCTTTCATATCTTTTATATACTTCGCGGCAAAAGGGAGGAATTTCTCTGGTTCTTGAAAAGCTCCACTGTAGCTCAAGTGACTTTTAGTAACGTGATGAAATGTGAACGAGTTAGTTCTAATCTCATGTACCAGATCTTCATGATTAGAAAAGTCTGTAGACTTAGCCGTAACTAAGTTTACAAAATTTGGGCTAGGCCTAAGGGCTTTAAATGGGAATATTTGTGGCACTAATACTATTTGAAAAATTCGATAATTTTTTCAGCAAGTTCTATGCCTACTCTTTCTTGAGCTTCTCCAGTACTAGCTCCTATGTGGGGGCTAAGTCCTACTGCTCCCATTCTTAGTATTCTATCATCTACTGGCGGTTCTTTCTCAAATACATCCGTAGCTGCATATTTTACCTTTCCAGAGTTTATGGCATCTATCAAAGCATTTTCACTAATAGTACCACCTCGAGCACAATTTACTATTCCTACTCCATCTTTCATCTGCACAAAATCAGCAGTATCCAACACGTATCCCTGTCCACCAGGTATGTGCAGGCTAATAAAATCTGCATTGATTAGCAATTCTTCCTTACTAACGGTTTTAACATGTATTGTGTGATTAAAATCGTAATCAGGATGGAGTTTCACCTCTACTTCAGCATCTTTAGTATACGGATCAAATGCTATGATCTTCATCCCACAGCCTATTGCTATGCTAGCGGTTTCTCTACCAATTCTACCAAAACCTATAAGACCTAAAGTCTTTCCTTGTAGTTCTATTCCTTTGCTAGCAGATTTTTTCAACGCTTTAAAATCAGACACTCCGTCAACGGACATAGCCTTATTAACTGCAGGAAGTGATCTAACTATCCCGAATAAGTGAGCCATCGCTAACTCAGCTACAGATCTAGATGACGCAGCTGGTGTATTAAATACGGCTATATTTTTTTCTTTAGCAGAAATTAAATCTATGTTATCCAGCCCTACGCCTCCTCTACCTATTAACTTCAGATTAGGAGCAGCATCCATAAGGTCTTTTCTTACAGTGGTGGCACTTCTCACCAATATGGCGTCATACTCATTTAGTTTACCCAGTAGTTCTTCTTGTGGTATATTATTAGTATCTACTTTATGTCCTGCATTTTTCAGGAGCTCTATACCGGCAGAATGTAGTCCGTCGTTTATTAATATGTTCATTTATATTCTTTACTTGAAATTTCTTATTACGTCTACTAGAACTTGAACGCTATCTAATCCTAAAGCATTATACATACTAGCTCTAAATCCTCCTACACTTCTATGTCCCTTTATTCCATTAACATTAGCAGCAGCACAGGCAGCTAAAAATGCGTCATTTTTACTTTCATCTTTAAGTAAAAAGGTAGCATTCATTCTAGATCTGTCCTCCACGGCAGTAGTTCCTTGAAAAAGATCATTAGCATCAATTTCTCCGTATAACAAATCTGCCTTCTGGTTATTGAGCTTTTCTATATTTGCTAATCCCTGCTTATCTATCCACTTCAGTGTCTGAAGACATCCGTATACTGCAAATACCGAAGGTGTATTAAACATGGAATCCTTGTCTATATGTAAAGAATAGTCCAACATACTAGGAATATGTCTACTCACTTTTCCTAAGGCACTCTTCTTCACGACTACGAGTGTAGTTCCTGCGGGTCCCATATTTTTTTGAGCTCCAGCGTAGATTAAATCAAATTTAGAAAAATCTAACTCCCTGCTAAATATATCTGAACTCATATCACATATCATCGGCACAGTGCAATCGGGAAATGACTGCATCTGAGTACCATAAATCGTATTATTAGAAGTACAATGGAAATAGTCATAGTCCGCAGAGATAGTATAGTCTTTAGGTATATAAGTAAAGTTCTTATCTTCTGAGGAGCCCAATACCTCTACATCACCGAATGCTCTAGCCTCTTTTATAGCTTTCGTAGCCCAAGTTCCAGTATCAGTATAGGCTCCCTTTGTTTCTAAAAAATTCATAGCAGTCATCAGAAACTGCATACTAGCCCCACCTTGCAGATATACTACTTCGTAGTCATCCCCTAGATTCATTATTTTTTTTACCAGACTACGAGCTTCGTCCATTACAGCTACGTATTCCTTACTTCTGTGAGAAACTTCTATCAGTGAGAGATTAGTCCCAGCAAAGTTTAGAATAGCATCAGCACAGTTTTGAATTACCTCTTGTGGAAGGATGGCTGGTCCTGCGGAAAAATTATGTATTTTGCTCATAAAATTTAATTGTGGCAAAACTATTTAATTCTTGTTATTTGCAGTCGTATCACCTTGAAACTTAATAAAAAAATAACAACTAAACTTACCGTTTTAGATCAGTTCCTTGATAAAAAGCTAAAAAACGTCAGTTTACCTGGTTTTAAAGAGAAATCAATATATCAAGTCGGCAAGTTTTTTATTAATGGATTATTTGAAGAAGATTTAAACCTTAGGGCTTCTTCCTTAGCTTTTAATTTTTTCATTGCCATATTTCCTCTTATTATTTTCCTATTCACACTTATTCCTTACATACCCATTGAAAACCTAGAAGGGCTAATCACTGGTTTTATTCAAAAATTTCTACCTGATAAAGCTTTTTATTTTGTAAATGAGACCATCACCGATATAGTTACTAATCAAAATGCGGGGCTCCTTTCATTTGGTTTTATAGCAGCATTGTACTTTTCTAGTAACGGTTTTGCCAGTATGCTCTCCGCTTTTGATACGGGAGTAGAGTCTATACTTCAGCGTAATTGGTTTGATATAAGACTAAAAAGTATAATATTACTCTTTTTAGTTGTTTCACTTCTAATTACCACAGCACTACTCTCTATTACATTTAACTACGGTTTCAATTTCCTGGACGGCCAGGTGACTATCAATGATACTCTAACAAAATTCGTGTTATCTGCAATAGAATATATTCTCACCATATCGCTGGTTTATTTTATCTTCAGCTCGCTGTACTACTTTGGCAGTAATAAAGGCAGTAAATGGCGATTTTTTTCTGCGGGAAGTACTGTAGCTACTATTCTGTCTATACTAAGTACTTGGGGATTTAGAATGTATGTAGAAAACTTCAACTCGTATAACAAGCTATATGGTTCAGTAGGAACGCTGCTCGTACTCATGATTCTTATCTATGTCAACTGCTTTGTAGTTCTGATTGGGTTTGAACTCAATAGAAGTATAGATAAAGCAGCGTAAAGCTTGTCTTCAGAGTATTCCTAAACGTAATATTCTAGCTCATATTAAGTAATCTTGGATTCTCAGGCCTTTAAATTAAATTGATAAGAAAAACATTTGATTAAAGGAGTTTTTGACTAGGTTTGCACTCGCTTAAAGAGAGAAATATTTATCTTTCAAGTATTTAAACACATACGGAGAAGTGGCAGAGCGGTCGAATGCACTAGTCTTGAAAACTAGCGTGCTGAGAGGTACCGGGGGTTCGAATCCCTCCTTCTCCGCATAATAAAAAAGCCACTATTAGAGTGGCTTTTTTATTATGTATTTTTTAACTTCCTTGGGTTCTTTTCTTGTCAACTGACGAGAGTATGTCATGTAGGACTTGTTTACCTACTGGTTTGATAACGTACCCTTCCACGCACCGATAATTATTTGCCTGCTTGCGATCCTCTTCATTATCAGAAGAACTAAGCATAAAGACAATAGCAGCATCTGGGTAATGCTGATATAAGTTTAAAAACTCAAAACCACTCATTATTGGCATATTAATATCCAAAAAAATAATGTCTGGTAATAATCCTTCTTCCAATCCTTGGATGACCTCTAACCCATTAGTATAAATCATATACTTAATTTTGTCATCGTATAATCTAACTAACTGAGAATTAATCATATTTTGTATTGGGTCATCATCTACTAAGAATACTAGCATAAGTTTTAAAACTTTGTGTTTGGTAAAAGTATGTTAAATTCAGTATACGCTCCTTCTTCTGTCTTGAGTAATATAGACCCACCAAGTTTTCTTACTGTCTCTCGCACTATATAAAGACCTATACCGCTACCCTCGGCAAATTTATTAGCCCTATAAAACATATCAAACACTTTATCTTTGAATTCATCCGGTATACCTATACCATTATCTCGTACACTGATGTGGATATATTTATCCTCCGATTTTACATTTATTTCTACAAAACTGTTTTCTTTTTTGTCATCCCTAAACTTAATAGCATTTGCTATTAAGTTATTTAAAACAATAGTAATACGCTCGCAGTCAGAGTAGTATAATTTAGATTTTTCTACATTGAGATTTTTCTGAACTAGGTCTGATCCTGCTATAAACATGTGCTCTCTCAGTACACCGTCTACGATTGTGTCAAAGTTAATTTCATCTCTCTTCAGCGGCAGACGAGTATTTTTAGTATAGTTGGTTATTTCTTTGATAAACGTATCAAGCTTAGACACACTTTTCTCTTGCAAGTCAAAGTAAGTAGCAAGTATTTTAGGATTTCCCTCCATCCGCATCAAATCTACAAGCCCTAGAATATTTGCTAATGGAGCACGTAGATCATGAGCCGTTTTATAGACAAATTGATCTAATTCTCTATTTAGTTTCTTAAGTTCTCTATTTTTTTGCTTGTAGGCATTTTCAGCATCTATCTGATCTGTGATGTTATGTGCAGTTCCCTTCACAAGTGTAATTGCACCATTCTCGGTAATTACTTTACCTCTATTATCCATCCAGAAAACTCTGCTCTTCACTTTAAACGGATGAATCAGCGAAAACTCTTTGTTACCAGCAATTGCTTGCTCTATGGCTTGATTAAAATCTGCATGATCTCCAGTATCTATGAACTGAAAGAAAGTATCTAAATTATACTGCCTACCATTTTCTACTCCAGGTATGTTTTGTTTTCCTGTATCCACCTGTATAATCCCTTTTTCTATATCAATCTCCCAATTAAATAGTTGACCTATTAATTTAGCTTCTTCTAGTTCTTCCGCAGACTTCAGGAGTCTTACCTCGGCATTTACTGATTCTGTTATGTTATCTGCAAGTATGATAATACCACCTACTTCGCCTTTTTTAAGAAACCAGGGATTGATTTTACCTTTAAAAAATGCGACTTCACCATTTCTTCTTTTGTAGCCTTCTTTTTGCATTACTTGATGCACACCGCTATACGCCTTATCCATTAGTTTCTTCCATCTGCTGGGAATATTAGGATTTAGCTCAAAATGATTCAATCCGAGTATAGAGTCATACTTAGATGAAACAAACTGCAGCATCCAGTCATCTGAAACTTGCACATAGTTGCCTTTATTATCTAACATGGCAATAGCATTGGGATTATTTTTCACCAAACTATGGAGTTGCTCATTTTTTGCCTCTATGTACTCTTTACTTTCTATTTCATAGAGTTTAATGGCTAGTAATGAGGCTAAACCTTCAATTATTCTCTTGGTCTTATCTGTAGATATAGCATATAGAGAACTCTCAATATCAATGACTCCTAGCACCTCATTATGATAAATAATAGGTACTGTTAGTTCACTCTTAACCTCTCTGACATCTCTAATACGGCTAACATCATCTATGATTATAGTAGTTTTAGTACGTGCACATTTCCCTATTACTCCATCAGATAAGGGAATAGCAACAGGATTCAGAGTGTTTTCATTACTTATTATTTGCTCACCATCGATTAATATTTCTATTTGACGAAGAACTAGCATCTCTTGATCCATTATATATATGGACAAATTTTGTAAGTCTAATACATCTAGACATAAATTACCGACTCCATTAAATACATCATTTCTACTCTGACTACTAAATATACGCTGAGAAAATCTATTGAGCATTTTTTCAAACACTTCTCCATCTGTTAATACCTTTTTATAGGCCTCGAACTGCTTGTTTTGGCTCTGTTTAGTTATATCTGTATAAATGGTAACCAATAGTGTTCCGCCTTTGTGATTCACAATTGACCTTTTTACTCTGACTATAAGTTCTTTACCCTTTTTTGTAATTAGAACTCGATCTACATCTTCTGCTACACCAGAGGTTGAAATTAAGCTATCTTCTTGAGCTATCTCATATGCTATTTCTGGTATAAATATTTCAAAATCATTTGTATATAGTCGTGCGATACCCAGCAACTCATTAAATGCCTTGCTTTGATATATAAATTCGAGATCATTACCTTTGATAGAAAAACAAACTCCAGCTTCTTCTAGAATATCTAATACAGGTAAATCCAGCGTAGATTTACTCACAGAGGTATTTTCAAATCTCATGATTAATTTATAGTAGTAATAGTTATGTCAAAGATAATATATAATTTAACCAATTAACACGTTTTACAAAAATACCTACATGGGGAAACACCAGTGATAAAGCACCTTATAAATATATAAATAGCTGAACAACAGAAAATAAGCATCTAATTTTCTAGTTTCGGGAAATGTTTTTTTGGTATTCAGAATTGGTCTAAAGTAAAGAGTTGTTATCTAATCATTCGCTTACGTTTCAATAAAAAAGGTAACAATGCCTTATCTATGGAATCGGCAGTATCAGCTTCTACATAATCTATCTTATACAGGTTCAGTCTCGATTTTATCTCAGCAGTATAAGAAGAAACTGCACTCATATAATCTGCTTTGACCTCTGATGGTGCAAGCTTCAGTTTTTCACCAGTTTCTGCATCTTCTATAGTAAGTGGCCCAGCACCAAAGTCAAATTCTAACTCAGTGCTTCGATGCAACGTATGAAATACTATAACTTCATGCTTATTATGCTTTAGATGCTTTATAGCGTCAAACATTGACTCTAAGTCCTTTCCTTCTTGAAAAAAATCTGTAAATAGTACCACTAAGCTACGTCTATGAATCTGAGCCGCTATGGAATGCAGTGTAGCACTTATGTCTGTTGATTGTTGTTCTGTATTATAATCTAAATAATTTTCAAGCTTGTTTAGAAGTTCTTTGTAATGTCTGCCTGAAGATGCTATTTTAGTATATTCTTTGATTTCGTGATCAAAGAAGCAAATGCCAGAAGCATCACGTTGTTTTTTCAATAACTGACTAAATACGGCTACACTCCATATCGCATACTGCAGCTTACTGAGTCCTTCTTTTTGCGAAATCTGCATACTGGAGGATACGTCTACTATAAATTGGCACCTTAGATTAGTCTCCTCATCAAATCGCTTATTGTACAATTTATCTGTACGTCCATAGAGTTTCCAATCTATATTCTTCGTGCTTTCACCAGGATTATACTGCCTATGCTCTGCGAATTCTACTGAGAATCCATGAAATGGGCTTTTATGAAAACCCGTAACAAATCCTTCCACTGCCTTCTTAGCTAGCAGTTCTAAGTTTCCTGTATGCAGGATATCCTCTGGTTTTATATGTGTATGGCCCATAAAAAAAGCGGTATTTCTCTGTAACGAGATATACCGCTCAATATTACGAAATAGTATTTAGCTTATGCTAATTGACCATCTATTTTACCAGAAATAGTAGTCTTAGGTACTGCACCTACTATCTTGTCTACTACTTCTCCATTTTTAAATACTAGTAATGTCGGGATGCTTCGCACTCCATACTTTGTAGGTGTAGCAGGATTGTTATCGATATTCATCTTACCTATCTTAGCTTTGCCGTCATACTCTGTAGCTAGCTCCTCTACTAGAGGGCCTATCATTCTGCATGGTCCGCACCACTCTGCCCAGAAATCTACTAGTACTGGTGTATCTCCGCTATTTAATACTTCTTGTTCAAAATTTGAATCTGAAAACTCTAATGCCATAATATTATTTTTATTTCTGGTACGAAGGTAAGTTCACAACCTTACTTTTAGCATAAGCAAAGTTTATATAGATATAAACAAAGCATTAAGCCTTCCTCAACTCTATGCGAAATCTAGTCCCTTTTCCTACTTCACTACTCTGTACATATATTCTACCTCTGTGATAGTTTTCTACTATCCGTTTCACTAATGATAAGCCTAAACCCCAACCTCTCTTTTTGGTAGTATAGCCAGGTTTAAATATTGTTGTATGTCTATTAGCAGAAATACCTTTACCATTATCTACTACGTCAAACTGAATCACCTCGTCTCCGGTGCCAGATACTTCGAACCAAATAGCACCTTCTCCATTCATAGCATCTACTGCATTTTTACATAGATTTTCTACTACCCACGCAAAAAGCGGTTTATTCACCGCTACATCAATAGTCTGAAAAACATCTATATTCTTAATACTAATTTCTACTTTTTGAGACGTACGAGAGTTAATGTAACTTACACTCTCTTCCAGTACTTCATACAGATTATATACTGTGAGTGATGGCTCAGATCCTATTTTCGAAAAACGCTCTGTAATAAGGCCTAACCTATCCATATCATGCTGCATTTCTACAAGTGCTTTATCTGGCACTTTTACATCACCTTCTCGCTCTCTCAAATAGTCTAGCCAACCCATAAGTGAGCTAATAGGAGTACCTAGCTGATGTGCCGTCTCTTTGCTCATGCCTGCCCATACCTTATTTTGCTCACTTGTACGACTATAGCTAAAGGCAAAGTAGCTTATTGCTAGAAATAAGGCTATTACACCTAATTGAAAGTAAGGATAGATACGTAATTGATTGAGTAATTTTGAGTTTTCATAATAAATAAAGTTACGATACCCCTCATATAATTCTATCACGATAGGCTCATTTTGCTCTTTCATCATTGCAATCTTATCTTGCAAAAAAGATAGATTCTTTCCAGACGAATCTATATTCACCATTCCATTTATATTCCCTTTATCATCTGTAAGTATTACAGGTATTGTTGTATTCGCAGCTATGATACTTCTGTAAAATTCTACATTTTCGTCAAAATCAGACGAAACTGCCAGCCTAGTAGCATCTGCCCAAAGTGCTATTTTTTCACGCTCTTGAATTTCAAGTTTCTCTACCAATGTATTGGTATACCACAAGGAGAAAAAGCCTATCAAAAAGGCAAATACAAGTAAAACTACCTTCAGTACTTTTTTTATTTCGTAATTATTAAGTTTCAAAATATTAAGGCCGAATTTACTTAACACAACTGAAAATCACCTAAAAAAGTATTTTTGCCCTGTGATTTTAACATTTGACAATCAAGGCAACAGCTTCCAGGCAGATCTATCTAAACCTTTAGAGATAGGAATCAGTGTCCGAAGAGAACACAGTGTATCCAGTTTTGGTATAATTGGAGCCATATATAAAAACTACCAAGATGGGGATTTTATAGGTAATAAGGCATCTGGAGGACCTTGTAATCTGGAGACTATCACCTTCACCCCTCATGGCAATAGCACTCATACAGAATGCCTCGGGCATATCTCAGATGAGGACTATTTCGTAAATGACTTTATCAGAGATCACTTCACCATCGCTTTACTCTGCACCCTATCCCCTCGTAAGGAAGATGATAGATTTTTAGACTTTAGCAGTATAGACTTAGCCAACGTACGTAAACTTGATGCACTTGTTATCAGAACTTCGCCTAATCCTATTACCAAGCTGAATAAAGACTATTCAGGTAAAAAAACACCGTGCATAGCCCCAGAAGATATGAAAATGATAGTAGCTGCTGGAGTTTCTCATCTCATCGTTGATCTCCCTTCTGTAGACCCTGAATGGGATGGAGGAGCTATGGCATCTCACTATGCTTACTGGCAGTACCCAGAAGATCCGCGTATGGACGCTTCTATTACTGAGTTCGTATTTGTAAGAGACGATATACAAGATGGTAAATATCTACTAAAACTTAATATCAGTAATTTTGAATCTGACGCGGCACCAAGTAGACCAGTCTTATATCCTATAATTGCAGGGTAAAGTGAACGAAAAGGTACTCTATTTCAACTCATGGTTCGCCACCAAGTACATCAACCTACTCGGAGACAAATCGTATGACTTTAAGTCTATTCTAATCATCAAGATGGATGAAATAGGCGACTTAGTCACAGCACTACCAGTCTTTTATAATCTCAATAAACGTTACCCTGATGCAAAGCAAACATTAGTGTGTAAGTCATTTAACTCAGTTTTCTTCACGCACTTAGACTATGTAGAATGTATAAATGATTTCGAGGAAATAACTGAGAATAGCTACGACTTAATCATAGATCTGCGTGGCACAACAGAAACACTCAAATATGCTCTAAATCACAAACCCAAACTTAGGCTCGATAGAGGTTCTATTCGACTTAAAAATAAGTTCATTGGAGGACAAAAAAATGAGATAGATACTAATATAGAAGTTATTCAGTCACTATTGGAAGAGAATATCATCTACCGTAATAAGATAGTTACAAGCACTACAAATCAGCATAAAGTGTCAGATTATCTGAGTAAAGAAGGTATTACGAAGTACGTGATATTACACCTTGGAGCTAGAGATCCCGCTCGTAGATGGCCCATAGATCGATATGCAGAGGTAATCACACACATCAATAAGATATATTCTATCCCGTGCCTTCTGGTAGGCGGTCCAGACGATAAAGACATCAATAATCAATGCTTAGCCTTGGTGAAAAGCAAGACTAATCTCAATGTAGTAGGCGAGTTTGATCTACTAGAATATGCTGCCCTTTGTGAAACTGCATCCCTTTTTGTAGGTAATGAAAGCGGCCCATTGCATATAGCCGCAGCACAAAATACACCAACTGTAGCACTCTTTGGACCAGGAGTAAAAGATGTCTTCTATCCTAAAAATGATAAAAGTATCGTACACCATTACTTCCTCGCTCGCAAACACAAAGAACAGAATGTAGAGAACTCCACTATCTTTAGCATCAAGGTTAGTGAGGTGATGAAAAGCGTGGATGTGGTTTTGAGCTAGTATGTGATACTATCGTCATTTAATACCCTAAAAGTGCAACCTTCTTAGAATCTCTTTTCTGACTTGACATACCTCCTAACTATATTTTCAAAAGGACAACTATCTACTCGAAGAATCACATTGGAATAACTTCTCATTTTAACGTGTGTAATAAGCCATTGGGCTATGTGTTTATTATATGTAGTTCGTTTAATTTATTAAGGCGTATGTTGCAGGAGATTTAATAAAAAACAAAGAAATGGCACAAAATTACAACATCAACAGACCACAATTTCCTAAACTGGCTGGGAAAGGGCTTGGCTTAATAGTATTAGGTATATTTATACTTATAATATTAGTGAAGTCTACAGTGACTATCCGATCTGGTAAAGCTGGCGTACTCTACAAAACTTTTGGTGGCGGTGTAGAAACTGAGCGAACATATGGTGAAGGATTTCACTTCGTAGCACCATGGAATACTATGATCATATACGCGGTGAGACAGCAGGAAGTATTCGAAAAAATGTCTGTACTTAGTAGCAATGGACTAGAGATAAAACTAGATGCTTCTGCTTGGTTTCAACCGGACTATGAGAGCTTAGGCAAGCTCCACCAAGAAAAAGGTGAAGACTACGTGGATAGAATCTTGTTACCGACTATACGCTCTGCTGCACGAAGTGTAGTGGGTAGATATACTCCAGAGCAACTCTATAGTAGTAAGCGTGATGCTATACAGCAAGAGATATTTGAAGAATCAAAAAAGATAGTAAGCTCGCAGTACATACAGCTTAATGAGATACTAGTAAGAGACGTAACCTTACCTCCTACTATAAAAGAGGCGATAGAGCGTAAACTAAAGCAAGAGCAAGAAGCTCTAGAGTATGAGTTTAGGCTGGTAAAAGCTAAAAAAGAAGCTGAACGCCAAAAAATAGATGCAGAAGGTAAAGCGGTGGCTAACAAGATACTAAGTGCATCTCTTACGGATAAGATACTAAAAGAAAAAGGCATAGGAGCTACACTAGCACTAGCTCAGTCTCCTAATAGTAAGGTAGTAGTAGTAGGCGGTAAAGATGGATTACCTCTTATACTAGGGAATCAATAAGATTTACACTATCACGGTTCCAAACCGTTTACATATTTCTTCAAGATTACAAAACTTGAAGTGCTAAAGACTAAAGTGAGCTTTCAGGAAACTGGAGGCTCACTTTTTTGTGGTGCTCTTTAGAGTCCCTTGATGGGTACTTTTACTGTATTTTTTTTCGTGGTGTTTTTCTTTTCTACGTATCGGCGAACGCGGTCTTTTTTCTTATCTCCAAAGGAGGTTAGGCTTTCCGACCACAGAAAAAACATAAGACAGTAAGGTACGATAGTGTATAATGCTTTTTTATGTATTATACCAAAATAGCTTTCAAGTTCCGCATATAAATCCTTTTTCACTCGATTTCTATTCGTAAAAAATAGTACCATAGCTTGTGCCTCCGCTAAAGCTATGGCGACAAGCGGAAGGCTATGCAATGATTTTTCGCCTTTACAAACCTTCGATAAACTCAATTTACTTATACGACACTTAAAAACTAAATTGTATTAAAAGAAATCCAAAAGGAGAAATATTCTGTAAAGATAAGAAGTGGAGAAATGGTGCAGCGGGAGAAGATTATGGTGAGGAATTTGTAACGCCAAAACACCCAAAACGAGATAGAGCTTTCAGATTGACTGAAAGCTATTTTTTTATTGATTATTGTTTCGCCTTTGCTCATTATAGGCCACCTCTCCTCATCTTTATTCAGCCGCTCTGTGGAGTTCTAGAGTCCTATATTATTCATTTTAACAGCTATTCAGAGATTTTAAACATTACGGAACATGGACAAGTTAAATCCGAAAAGCATCTGGCCACTAAATATTTGACTCAAAACTTTGCACTAAGAAGTGAATTACATACGTTACGCTTCTGGAATAACCATAGTTTTCTGAGAATTGGAGAACGAAAGGCGAGGTATTCGATAGCAACCAAGAAAAAAAGAAATACGGTCTATTATTTCGAGAAACTATAGAAGCACGTTACACCAACTTCCGTCTTAGTATCTTTCCCACGTTACTCTTAGGTAACTCATCGCGGAAAACTACTTTTTTAGGTACTTTATAGTTCGTCAGTTTTTCTCGGCAGAAATCGCGTATTTCTTGCTCAGTTAAGCTATCGTCTTTCTTTACTACAAATGCCATTACGCACTCTGTAGTCTTGGGATCTGGCTCGCTCCTCACTCCTACTTCTAGTACTCCCGGATGACTCGATATTACGGCTTCTACTTCACTAGGATATACATTAAAACCAGAAACACAAACCATCTCTTTCTTGCGGTCTACTATTTTGAAGAAACCGTCTTCGTCCATAATACCGATATCTCCGGTAAGAAAATAGTCCCCGTGCATACTCTCTTTAGTAGCATCTGGTCTATTCCAGTAGCCTGCCATTACCTGTGGACCTTTTATGCCTATCTCACCTCTTTCGCCTACCGCTACTTCTTTACGCTCATCGTCAAATATCTTCAGATCAGTATTGGGTATAGGTAATCCTATGGTTCCCATACGGTGTGTGCCGTCTGTAGGATTTATAGTAGCAGCTGGAGATGTCTCCGAAAGTCCGTATGCTTCTAGCAAAGGGGACTTGGTAAGTTCTTGCCATCTAGTAGCTACAGAATCTTGAACAGCCATACCTCCACCTAGTGATACTTTTAGATTACTAAAGTCTACGTCCTTAAAGTCTGGTTGGTTCAGTAAGCCATTGAATAATGTATTCACACCCGTGATGAGTGAGAAAGGATTTTTCTTTAGATCTTTGATAAATG